>NZ_WNXE01000810.1:0-760 GCF_010993615.1 Arhodomonas sp. KWT
AGCCGGAAGCGCCGGCCGTCCTCGGGCAGCTTCTGGTCCTCCGGCGCGCCGCCGCGCAGGGCGGGCACCTCGGTGCGTCCCGCGCGCTCGCGCTGCTCCGAGTCGCGCTCCTGCTCCGCCTGGCGCTGGCGCTCCAGCGAGGGATCGTAGACCGAGGGCGGCGGCGCGGTGCCGGCACGTGCCACGCCGGCGAGGACGGCGGCGGCGAGCAGCGCCGTCAGGGCTCCGGCACTCCACCTCATAGTGTGCGCTCGTCGCCATCGCGCTCCTGCCCCCCGCCATCGGCGGGACGACCCTGGAGGTTGACCGGGGGCACGAACCCCGCGTCCTGCCCGGCCGCGCCACCGGCGAACTCCGGCAGCGCCGGCAGCGGCACGACGACCCGCGTCGGTCCGGCCGCTGCCCCCTCCGTCGCCTCCGTCTCGTGAAGCTGGCGCTCCACGTGCCGCTCCGCGGACGTGCCCGTGTAGTCCACGTTGCCCTCCTCCTCGTGGTCCTCGTAGTAGTTGGGGACGATCACCCTGTAGCCCGGCCGGGCGTGCACGACGTACGCGTCCGTGCGCGTCTGCCGGCCTGTCTGCGTCAGCCAGAACGCCCGGTCGAGCTCGCGGAGCTGGACGTCGGCGCCGGCGTAGCTGGCATCGAGATTGTCGACGACGATTGCCGCCTCCCCGGTGGTGGCCCGCAGGACGTCCACGTAGGCGGCGTCCTCGAGCATGAGGTCGGTGCCGGTCATGGTGAGCGTGGTGTCATTGCTGTG
>NZ_WNXE01000811.1:0-760 GCF_010993615.1 Arhodomonas sp. KWT
CACAGCAATGACACCACGCTCACCATGACCGGCACCGACCTCATGCTCGAGGACGCCGCCTACGTGGACGTCCTGCGCGCCACCACCGGGGAGGCGGCCATCGTCGTCAACAATCTCGACGCGACCTATGCCGGCGCCGACGTCCAGCTCCGCGAGCTGGACCGTGCGTTCTGGCTCACACAGACGGGGCGGCAGACACGTACTGACGCATACGTGGTGCACAGCCGGCCCGGCTACAGGGTCGTCGTCCCCAACTACTACGAGGATCACGAGGAGGAGGGCAACGTGGACTACACGGGCACGTCCGCGGAGCGGCACGTCGAGCGCCAGCTTCACGAGACGGAGGTGACGGCGGGGGCAGCGGCCGGACCGACGCGGGTCGCCGTGCCGTTGCCGGCACTGCCGGAGTTCGCCGGCGGTGCGGCGGCGCAGGGCGCGGGATTCGTGCCGCCGGTCAATCTCCAGGGTCGTCCCGCCGGTGGCGGGGGGCAGGGGCGCGATGGTGACGAGCGCACGCTATGAGGTGGAGTGCCGGAGCCCTGACGGCGCTGCTCGCCGCCGCCGTCCTCGCCGGCGTGGCACGCGCCGGCACCGCGCCGCCGCCCTCGGTCTACGATCCGTCGCTGGAGCGCCAGCGCCAGGCGGAGCAGGAGCGCGACTCGGCGCAGCGCGAGCGCGCGGGGCGCACCGAGGTGCCCGCCCTGCGCGGCGGCGCGCCGGAGGACCAGAAGCTGCCCGAGGACGGCCGGCGCTTCCGGCT
>NZ_WNXE01000812.1:0-758 GCF_010993615.1 Arhodomonas sp. KWT
CGCAGTGCGATCACGGTGAGCATGATCGTGCCCATGATCACGTGAGCGCCGTGAAAGCCCGTGAGCATGAAGAACGTCGAACCGTAGATACCGGTACCGAGCTGCAGGTTCATGTGGGTCCAGGCCTCGAAATACTCGTAGGCCTGCAGGCTCACGAACGAGGCACCGAGCAGGATGGTGGCGATCATCGCCAGCACCAGCTTGCCGCGCTCACCGGCCTTGAGCGCGTGGTGACCGATAGTCAGCGTCACGCCGGAGGTCAGCAGGATGATGGTGTTGATGCTCGGCAGCGGCCACGCACCCATGGGTTCGAATTCGAGCCCGGTCATGCCCGGGCCGGCGGTCGGCCAGTTGAGGGCCACCGAATCCCACAGGACCTTGCTGGTGGCCGGGTCGGCACCGCCGAGCCACGGCACGGAGAGCATCCGCGCATAGAACAGCGCGCCGAAGAACGCGCCGAAGAACATCACCTCGGAGAAGATGAACCAGATCATCCCCCAGCGGAAGGAGATGTCCACCTGGTCGCTGTACAGCCCCGACAGCCCCTCGCGGATGACACTGCCGAACCACCCGAAAAAGACCACGACCATGATCGCCAGGCCGATGCCAAGCGCATACGGCCCCCACGAGAGGCTCTGCAGGTAGCCGGCCCCGCCGGCGCCCATGCAGGCCAGTCCGGCGCTGGCCACCAGCGGCCAGTAGCTGTAGTCGGGGACGTAATACCCCCCACCCTGTGCGTGTGCCATCGATCCCATCCT
>NZ_WNXE01000813.1:0-756 GCF_010993615.1 Arhodomonas sp. KWT
TCCGGCATGCCCGCCTTCAGCCGCAGGGTGTAGTAGTGGTTGGCGAGCCCCAGGTCCACCTCGCCGCGCTCGGTGGCCATGACCACGCCGAGCTCGCCGGCGTAGCTGCTGGCCCTGGCCTGCATCCCCCGCAGCCATTCCCGGGTGCGGGCATCGCCCTCGGTCAGGCGCATGGCGGTGACGAACGACTGGAACGAGCCGTACGCCGGTGCCCAGCCAATGCGCAGGTCGGTCTCCGGCAGTGCCATGATGTCCTCGGGGATGGCGGCCGGGTCCACCCGCTCGGTGTTGTAGGGCAGGGTGCGGACCCGCCCGGTGACCGGGGCCCAGCCCGGATAGCGGAACGACGGGCGCAGGAAGGCGTGGATATCGTCGGGGATCGGACGGGCGGCGCCGGTATCCGCCACCAGTCCGAGTGAGCCCGAATCCACCGCCCAGAACACGTCGGCACGCTGGATGCCGGCCTCGTGCTCGGCGGTGATCGTGTTGGCGAGCGCCGCCGAGGGGCCGCGCCGGAGGTTCAGCGTCAGTGACGGGTTCCGTTTGCGGATGGCGTCCATCACGTTCTCGTAGAGCCCGCCCTCGCCGCGGCCGAGGTAGACGGTGAGCTCGCCCTCCAGCGGGGGCAGCTCGTCCACCGACACGGCGGTGCGGGCGGCACTGCCGGCCCCCGGCGTGGTGGCGGCGAGGGCCCGCAGGGGCCCGCCCATCACGCCCAGTGCCGTCAGGGCCTGGAGGAATCGCCGCCGCTGCATG
>NZ_WNXE01000814.1:0-756 GCF_010993615.1 Arhodomonas sp. KWT
TGGATCAGCCGCTGGAGGCGTGTGCGCGTCAGTTCGGCGTGGTGACCGTGCCGCAGAATGATCAGGGCTGGTGTTACGCCGATGCCCTTGGATTTACGCGTCGGCGATAGTGGGTGCAGGGGCCGGTGGTGGTGCCCGGCCCCTGCTCTGCCTGCTCGGCAGCGAGCTGTATAGCGAAGAGGTTAGTTGCTGAGCTGCCTTTACGGCAGGAAAACAAAATAGCATGTCGATAGGGTGTAGTGTTCATATATAGGGAAAATGTTAGGGATTGAAACTACGAGTTCGGCCAGCTAAGGTAGTACCCGATGGTGCGGCAACACCATCGGGTATGGATATCACGTGGCTATGCGTGAGTACCGGAATTCTCCCCGGACAGCGGAGAGTAAGGAGGTATATGGGGTGACTGGCATCCACTCGATCTCAATACCGTAACGCCGCATGTGTGACATGCGGCCAATTCACCCCGGCTCACTACCCTGAGCCGGGGTCTAGTTTGCCATTTTGGCATTTCTAGTTCTAGGCGCCAGTAGCCAAGGAGAGTGATCTAATGCCTACAGGGAGCACGGCGGCGCTGCGTAAGACCATCGAAGAGTTCCTGAGCGAGCGTCAGCAAACGAAACTGGACAGGTTGGCGTCGGATGATCCGAAGCGGGCAAGAATCATTGACGCCCATCAGAGAGAAAACTGGCTCGCGGACGCCACGCGGCGCGTCGCCCAGCTGCAGGTGGTCACCCACGCGCTCAAGGCCACGCACCC
>NZ_WNXE01000815.1:0-755 GCF_010993615.1 Arhodomonas sp. KWT
CACGCTCGTGTTCTCGGCCCGTGACCGGGAGCACAACCAGGCGGTCGCGCTTGCGGAGGTGCTCGCCGAGGAGTTCGCGGCCTGGTACGCGCCGGACGAGCCCGCCTCGCCGGTCTGCTATGCCGCGCAGTTCGAACGCGGCGGGGGTCCCGATACCTCTTCGCGCTGAGTGTCCGTACTTGCCCGCGGCCACGGCTTCTGCGGTAATCCGGGGGGCGATCGCTGCCACGGGGCCGGGGGCATGACTGCGCTGCTGGGGATCATCGGGGGGATCGTGCTGCTGGCACTGGGCGGCGAGTTCGTCGTGCGTGGCGCGCTCGCGCTGGCCCGCCGCACCGGGGTTTCGCCGTTGCTCGCCGGGCTGGTGATCGTCGGCTTCGGAACCTCCGCGCCCGAGTTCACCGTCTCCCTGGATGCCGCCCTCCAGGCCCGCCCCGACATCGCGCTCGCCAACGTGGTGGGCAGCAACATCGCCAACGTCCTGCTGATCCTCGGCATATGCGCGCTACTCGCGCCACTCGCGACGTCCCGCCGCGCCCTGTGGCGCGACGGCGTTGGCATGCTCGCCGCGAGCCTCGCGTTGCCGGTACTGTTGCTCGGTGGTGGTATCGGGCGGGGTGACGGTGCCGTGCTGGTCCTGGCGCTCCTGGGTTACCTGGCCTGGGCCTACGTGGCCGAGACCTACCACGGTGCCGCCTCGGCGGCGGTGCACCGTGACGAGGCCGCGTCGGTTCCGGCGCTGCGTGGAGGACGGG
>NZ_WNXE01000816.1:0-753 GCF_010993615.1 Arhodomonas sp. KWT
ACCATGATCGAAGGTCGCGATGAACGTCGCGTCCGGGCATTCCTCGACGCGCTGTTTCAGGTGGGCAACGATCTCGTAGACGCTGTTGAAGCGCGACTCGCCCTTCGCCAGCTCGAACTCGTAGATCGGGTACTTGCCCTGAAAGACACGTTTTTTCATCCGGTCCACTCCTATTGTCATTCCGGATCGGCAGTGATGATCCCCCGGTTCAGCGCTCCGGGTCCTCGTAGCCGGTGATCATCGGTTTCAGCAGGCTGAATATCGTCCGGCCCATGGTCGCCATGTAGACGTGGGCGATCACGAAGGCCAGCATCAGGAACGCCGCCGCCGTGTGAACGAGCGCGACCGCGCCGAGCTCCAGGCCCGCGAAGCCGGTATGGGCCCAGCGGTTGTAGAAGAGATAGAGCAGGCCGCTGCCCCACACCAGCGGCGTGATCGCGAGCTTGAGCACGAGGTAGGTCAGGCGCTGCAGCGGGTTGTGCTTCGCCCGGGTGGTCCGCCGGAACGGGTGCGGTTCGCCAGTGAACGTCCCCACCAGGTAATAGCGGATCACGGCGCCGAGCCGGTCCGTCGTCGGCAGGAACTGACGCCATTCGCCGGTGACCGCGAACCAGAAGATCACGAACACCCAGAGCGCGACCAGGAGCCAGGCCGCGAACGTGTGCGCCCGCGCCGCCGCCCCGAACCCCAGGACGCTGTAGCTGCCGTGGACCTCGAAACCAGTGAACAGCAGGCTCAGGATCAGCACGGCCT
>NZ_WNXE01000817.1:0-752 GCF_010993615.1 Arhodomonas sp. KWT
CCGCGCGCGTTATTGTTATATGTCAACGCAACTGTTGCCCGACTAACGACGGGCAAGCGCCTGACGGTCCCCCGGCCTCCCCCGCGCAGCCGTGCACGGGCGAGCCAGAAGTCCCGGTCCGTCCCTCAGGCGTCTCCACTGGATTGCTCCGCTCCTGCTATGCGGATACACCCACTACCGACATTCCTGTTTCCGGGCCCCGAGGCACGGATGCCACCGAAACCCGGTGGCGACGCCTCCGGGCGCCAGAACCTGGTCCAGCTCATCGAGCTGCGCTGGATCGCGCTGCTGGGCCAGCTCCTGACCATCGCCGTCGTCGCCTACGGGTTCGGCATCCGGCTGCCGCTTCAGGCGATGAGCCTGGTGCTCCTCGCCCTGCTGCTGCTGAATCTCGCGACCACATACCGGGTCCGCGCGCTCTCGCGCATCGGCGTGGGCAATGTCGAGCTGCTGGCCGGGCTGCTCGCCGATGTCGCCGCGCTCACCGCGCTGCTGTATTTCAGTGGCGGCGTCACCAACCCATTCATCTTCCTCTACCCACTGCAGGTCACACTCGGGGCCGTGTTGCTGGAGGGCTGGGCCCAGTGGTTCATCGTTGCCACGACCACGCTCTGCTTCGGCGGGCTGTCGCTCTGGTACGTACCCCTGGCGCTGCCCAACGGCGGCGTGGAGGAACTCTTCGAGCTCCACGTCATCGGCCTGTTCGTCTGCTTCGTCCTCGACGCCACCCTGCTCGCGGTATTCATCAGCCG
>NZ_WNXE01000818.1:0-751 GCF_010993615.1 Arhodomonas sp. KWT
GCCTCGGCGCTGTACGGCTTCGGCGCGGCGATGGGCTTCTCGCTGGTGCTGGTGCTCTTCGCCGGGCTGCGCGAGCGCCTGGACGGCGCGGACGTGCCCGCGCCGTTCCGCGGCGGTGCCATCGCGCTGGTCACCGCCGGGCTGATGTCGCTGGCGTTCATGGGCTTCAGCGGCCTGGTCACCGCGGGGGGCTGACCATGTGGGCGGCGCTGCTCGTGCTCGGCGGCCTCGGCCTCGCCTTTGGCGCGCTGCTCGGCTTCAGCGCGCGGCGGCTGCGTGACGACGACGACCCGCTGGTCGAGCGCATCGACGCGGTCCTGCCCCAGACCCAGTGCGCCCAGTGCGGCTACCCCGGCTGCCGGCCCTACGCCGAGGCCGTCGCCAGCGGCGAGGCGGATATCAACCAGTGCCCACCCGGCGGCGAGGCCGGCGTGCAGGCCCTCGCCGAGCTCCTCGGCCGCGAGCCCAAGCCGCTGAACCCGGACAACGGCGAGGCCAAGACCGAGGCCACGGTCGCCTGGATCGACGAGTCCGTGTGCATCGGCTGCACCAAGTGCATCCAGGCCTGCCCGGTGGACGCCATCGTCGGCGCGCCTCAGCACATGCACACCGTCATCCGCGACGAGTGCACCGGCTGCGAGCTCTGCATCGAACCCTGTCCGGTGGACTGCATCCACATGGCGCCGCGGGAGACCGGCGTGCGCGCCTGGCGCTGGCCGCTGCCGGCGGAGCCGGGGCGGCCGTGAACGCC
>NZ_WNXE01000819.1:0-750 GCF_010993615.1 Arhodomonas sp. KWT
CCGGCGTGACGATGTCGCCGGGGTCGGTGGCGATGTAACGGGCCAGGAAGGCGCGGAAATCGCGCTCGCCGATGAAGCAGATCCCGGTGCTGTCCTTCTTGTCGAAGTTGTCGAAGCCGGCGGCCTCGGCGCGCTCGCGAACGTCCGGCTTGGTCATCCCCGCCAGGGGAAAGACGGCGGCGGCGAGGCGTTCCTGATCCAGCGTGTACAGGAAGTAGCTCTGATCCTTGTTGCGGTCGGCCGCGCGCAGGAGCGTATGGCGTCCGTTCGCCTCGCCGATGCCGGCGTAGTGCCCGGTGGCGACGCGGTCGGCACCGAGCCGGCGTGCGTGATCGAGGAACGCCCGGAACTTGATCCGCTGGTTGCACAGGATGTCCGGGTTAGGGGTGCGCCCGGCGCGGTACTCGCGCAGGCAGTGGGCGAAGACCTCTTCGCGGTAGGCGGCGGCGAAGTTGGCCTGATGCAGCGGGATGCCGAGCTCGTCGCAGACCTGCGCGGCATCGGCGAGGTCCTCGGCGGCGGTGCAGTGGGTATCGGTGTCGTCGTCCTCCCAGTTCTTCATGAACAGTCCCTCGACGCGGTGCCCCTGCTCGAGCAGGGTCAGTGCCGCGACCGCGGAGTCCACGCCCCCGGAGAGGCCGACGATGATGCGCTCGGAAGTCATCTGGGGATCTTACTAACCCGGCACTGCCGCTGACCACCGCCCCGGGCGCCGGCCGGCACCTATGCCAGGTCGCTGAGGAGTTCCAG
>NZ_WNXE01000081.1:0-1087 GCF_010993615.1 Arhodomonas sp. KWT
TGGTCCAGGAGCACCAGGTGGTCGGCGTGGGCGGCGGCCAGGTTGAGGTCGTGCATCACGGCGACCACGCAGTGCCCCGCCGCCGCCCAGTCCGCGGCCAGCGACAGCAGCCGCTCCTGGTGGCGCAGGTCCAACGCCGCCGTGGGCTCGTCGAGCAGCAGTACCGGCGTCGACTGCACCCGCACCCGCGCGAACGTGGTGCGTGCCTGCTCGCCGCCGGAGAGGGTCAGCGCGTTGCGCGCGGCGAGCGGGGCGATCTCCACCTCCGCCATCGCCGTGTGCACGCTCGCCTCGTCCTCCTCCGGCGGCAGGTCGCGCAGGGCGCGGCCCATGCGCACGACGTCGTCGACTCGGTAGGCGAAGCGCAGCACGCTGTCCTGGGGCATCACCGCACGCAGCCCGGCGAGCTCGCGCACCCCGTACTCCGCCAGCGGCCGCCCGGCCAGGCGTACGGCGCCACCGGTGGGCGCGCGGTCCCCCGCCATCAGCCCGAGCAGGGTCGACTTGCCGGCACCGTTGGGCCCGATCAGCGCGGTCAGGCTCCCGCCGGGACACGCCAGCGAGACGTCGCGCAGCAGCTCGCGGTCGTCGATGCGCAGGCTCACGTCCTCGATCTCCAGCATCTCAGCCCCCCGCCGCCTGCCGGCGCGAGACCAGCCACAGGAAGAACGGCCCGCCCAGGGTCGCGGTGAGGATGCCGATGGGGATCTCGTTCGGCGGGTCCAGCGAGCGCGCGCCGATATCGGCGAGCATCAGCAGCAGGCCCCCGCCCATGGCGCTGAACGGCAGCAGGTGGCGGTGGCCCGGGCCGATGACGGTGCGCACCAGGTGCGGGACCACCAGCCCGACGAACCCGATGGTGCCGGTGAACGCCACCGCCGCGGCGGTGAGCAGCGCGGTGAGCGCGATCAGCCGACGGCGCAGGCGGCGCACGTCGACCCCGGCGTGCTGGGCCTGGCGCTCGCCCAGGGCGAGCAGGTCCAGGGGCACCGCCTGACGGCGCAGCAGCACGAGCCCGGCGACGGCCAGCGGCGCGATGGTGAACACCGGCGCCCACGCCACCCGGGAGAGCGAGCCCATGGACCAG
>NZ_WNXE01000081.1:1185-3545 GCF_010993615.1 Arhodomonas sp. KWT
GCAGCAGGCTCTCGAGCTGCTCGACGCTGGCAAGGTAGGTGAGATAGCCGGTGAGCGCGCCGGCGATGCTGTTTATCGCGATCCCGATCAGCAGCAGCCGTGCGTTATCGCCACCGGTCTGCGAGGGCCGCGCCAGCAGGTAGATCAGCCAGGTGGTCACGAAGCCGCTCAGGAACGCCCCCGCCGGCAGCGTCCAGCTCCCGAGCACGTTGATCTGCATGACGATGACGAGGACCGCGCCCAGCGACGCCCCGCTGCTGACCCCGACGATGCCCGGGTCGGCCAGCGGGTTGCCGAACAGCCCCTGCATCGCCGCCCCCGCCATCGCCAGCGAACCCCCGACCAGCAGTGCCATGAGCGCCCGCGGCAGGCGCAGGTCCCAGAACACCGCGTGGGCGACGGGCTGGCCCTCCGCCGCCTCCAGCGGCGAGAGCATCACCGCCAGCAGCCGGCCCGCGTCCACCGCGACCACGCCGGTGGAGACCGCCGCGGCCAGCCCCGCGGCGATGGCGAGGGTCAGCCCCGCGTAGAGCGCGACGACCGGCGGGCGCCCACGGCCCGGCCAGGGTCCGCCGGTGACGCCATCAGTCGTCGCCATGGAGCGCCCTCGCCAGCATCAGGGTGGCCTCGCCGCTGGTCACCGCGTCGAACTTCACGGCGCTGTGGCCGAGCACGATCAGGCGCCGGTCTGCCGCCGCCGGGGTATGGGCCAGCCCGGACACCCGCTGCCAGATACCGGTACGTCCGCCCAGGGCGGCCAGTTCCTGGCGGGAGACCAGCACCGCCTCCGGCGCCATGGCGATCACACCCTCCGCGCTCAGGCTCTGGTAACGCTCCAGGCCCGCCTCGGCCCCGACGTTGACGCCGCCGGCGCGCCGGATGAGCCCGTCCGCCGAGGTCCCGGCCCCCGCGCCGGTCACGGCGCCGCTGCTCCCCGCCCCGCTGCTGGAGACGTGGAGCACGCGCACGGGGGCGGCGCCGTCGACGATCTCCCGCGCCGCGGCGTAGTCCGCCTCGATACCCGCGACGAGCTCGCGCCCCCGGGCCTCGCGCCCGACACGCCCGGCGATGCGGCCGATGCGCGCCGGCGCCGGCAGCGTCCGCGGGATCATGGCACTGTCGATGCCCAACCGGTCCGCCTGGGTCATGAGTTCCCGGTCCCGGGCGGGATTGCCGCCGATCAGCAGGTCCGGGCGCTGGGCGAGCAGCCCCTCCGCGGACGGCATACGGTGGTAACGCGCCGCCGCCGGCACGCGGCCGGCGAGCGCCGGGTCCTCCGGCACCAGCACCAGCGCGTCCCCCAGGCCGAGGGCCGTGAGGATCTCCGCGTGGCCCGGGTCGAGCACGGCGATGCGGTTTGCCGGGGCCGCCCCGGCGGGCAGCGCGGAGACGAGCAGCATCGCCAGGGCTGCACAGAGCGCGGCCGCGTCAATACGCGGCCGTCGGCAGGAGGTGGCGTGTGAGATGCGGCGCATGATCCAGCCCTTCGGGTCAATTTATCGTACGATATGTTGAATGCGAATCGTTGTCAATTGCGAGATAAAAAGAGGGCCCGGGCCCGTTCCCTTTTCCACCGCGAGCAGGCAGCCTAGTGCTTCCCCGAACCAGAGACCGCGGCGCCGGACGTGCCGCCCGGAAGACGCCATGTTCGACTACACCCTCGCGCACTGGCTCGCGTTCCTCAGCGCCGCCGTGCTGCTCAACCTCACCCCCGGACCGGACATGGCCTTCATCGTCGGCCAGGCCGCCCGGCACGGCGTCCGCAAGGGCTTCGCCGCGATGTTCGGCGTCTGGATCGGCGCGTTCCTGCACGTGCTGCTCGCCGCACTGGGGCTGTCCGCGATACTCGCGGCCTCCGCCACCGCCTTCTCCGTGGTCAAGTGGATCGGTGCGGCCTACCTGATCTGGCTCGGCCTGAGCGCCTGGCGCGGCGAGGCCGCCGGCGATGCCGACACGGCACCTGCCCCCGCCACCGTGACGGCGACGGCCGTGCTGCGCCGGGGCGTCCTGGTCGCGGCACTGAATCCGAAGGTGGCGGTGTTCTTCCTGGCCTTTCTGCCCCAGTTCGTCACCGCGGGCGCCGGGCCGGCGAGCGCCCAGCTATTCCTCCACGGCAGCCTCATCATCGCCGTGGCCGCGCTGGTCGAGCCGCTGCTGGTCCTGGCCGGCGGACGCCTCGCGCGGGCACTGAAGTCGAGCCCGCGCCTCGGCCGCTGGATGGACCGGGCGCTCGGCTCGCTGTTCGTCGCGCTGGGCATACGGCTCGCCACCGCCAGCCGTGGCTGAGCGGCATCAACGCGGCCGGCGCCACGGGGATACGGGGCGGGCATGAATGACGCCCTTCGCCGCGAGCTGCTGAC
>NZ_WNXE01000081.1:3643-12528 GCF_010993615.1 Arhodomonas sp. KWT
TCGGGACCGGCGCGGGGCACGGTGGCACGGGCGGCGACAGCCCTGACCATGGCGGCGAGACCGGCCCTGTCCTCCGTCAACACCGCCTTCGGGAACCGGGCGCGCAGGCACGCTGCCACCTCCGCATCGCCGGCGCCCAGCGCCACGGCGCACAGGCCGCGTTCCGTCACCGCCACCAGCAGACGGCCGAGGGCACAGGGGACGACGGCGTAGCGGATGCTTTCCCCCTGCCCGCCCCCGGCGTAGACGGTAGGTGTCATGCCGAGCCGCTGCGCGACGGCCTCGTAGGCGCGGCTGGGGGCGCCGTAGCCGGCCTCGTACAGGGCCTCCGTCACCATCGCCCCGGCCTTCAGCCTCTGCGCCAGACGCCGGGCCTTGAGCGCCTTGGCGTAGCCCTTGGGGGTAATACCGAGGCGGGCCTGGAACAGGCGGCGCAGCCGGGCGGGCGTCAGGCCGACGCGGCCGGCGAGCTCCTCCAGCGCCGGCTCCCTCTCGGCCTGCTCAAGAACGCGGCAGGCGGCCACCAGGGCGCCCGACGCCGGATCGGCGCCGCCCGCCGGGCGGCAGCGCTTGCAGGGGCGGAATCCGGCGGCCTCGGCGTCCGCGGGGGTATCGAAATAGGCCACGTTGCCGCGCCGCGGCGGCCTGGAGCGGCAGGAGGGCCGGCAGTAGATACCGGTCGTGCGCACGGCGTAGATAAACCGGCCGTCGGCGGCCGTGTCGTTGCCGATGACGGCACGCCAGCGTCCGTCATCCGTGGCAACGTCCTTCCGGGTCATCTCAGGTGCCCTCCTCCCCACGTCCGCCCGCGGCGACTCTGCGCAGCCAGCGGGCCGGACGGCCGTCCACGGCCGCGAGGCCAAGACCGATGATCGCCATGCCGGCGACGTCCCGCAAACCGAGGCGCTCCCCCAGGATCCCCACCCCGAGCAGGATCGCGCTCACGGGGATGAGGAAGGTCACCAGCAGCAGGTTCGTCGCCCCCGCCACCGCCAGGATGCGGAAGTAGAGAAGATAGGCCAGCGCCGTCGACAGCACCACGAGTCCCGCCACGGCGCCCACGACCGCCACCGACGGGACCGGCAGCGTCCACGGGTGATCCACTGTCAGCGCGACCGGCGCCAGCAGGGCGGTGGAGCCGGTCACCTGCCCCGCCGCCGTCTGCAACGGCGTCACCCCGAGCCGCCGGAACCGCCGGCCAAAGACCCCGGCGCAGGCATAGGACACCGCCCCGGCCAGGCAGGCGAGATAGGGCCAGGCGTTACCGCCGCCCCACGCACCCTCCCCCACGAGCACGACCACGCCCAGGAACCCGAGCCCCACGCCGGCCACCCGGCCCGGCGTCAGGCGCTCGTCCGCCAGCACCAGGCCGGCCACCACCACCGTGAACAGCGGCGTCGTGGCGTTGAGTATCGCCGCGAGACTCGAGGAAAGATGCGCCTGCCCCCACACGATCAGGCTGAAGGGCAATGCGTTGTTGAGCAGCCCCATCACCAGGAACGCCCGCCAGACTCCCGCCCGGCGCGGCATCCCGCCACCACCGGCCAGCGCCACGGCCCACAGCACGACGGCACAGCCGCCGACCCGCAGCAGTACCAGCGTCAAAGGTGGGATGGCGTCCACCGCCACTTCAACGAAGAAGAACGAGCCACCCCACAGCACCGACAGGGCCAGCAGCATCCCCCAAGCGGCGGCGTTCATGCGCGGCGTGATCGTGGATGACGTCATCGTCGAGTGCTCCCGTCTGTGGTCCTGAGCGCGAGCATGCGGCGGTGGCCGTGACGCCACATCCCGGTTTGGCACGGGCAATTCGTGGCAACCGATTTCCCCGGAGCCACTACGCCGGGGAACAGGCATTCGGCTCATGACGACCCTGGAGCCGGGGCGGACTACCAGGACTCGGGGCCATACCCACCCGGATTTGTCCGGCCCGGTCACCGACCGGGCGCGTTCCCACGTTCCGGGTCCCTCCAGGTGGACGTGCCACGCGTCCCGTCCGCGGCACTCGGAATGTGCCTAGTCCGATTTCGGACACCACCGACGCCCCGGACGCTGGCATGCCTGTATGATCACGGGTAATCGGCCGTATCCGGGTCGACAACGGACAAGCACCGCAGGGACGACACATCCGGAATACCGACACGAGAGAAACCGCATGTCTGTCGTAGCCGCCCTGAACCGCCCCCTCGCCCGCCTCGGCACCGTTGGTGTCATGTCGCTGGCCCTCGCCGGCGTCGCGCTGATCGGCGTGCTCGACTACGTCACCGGCTACGAGGTCTCGGTCTCCGAGTTCTATCTGGCCCCGGTCGCCCTGGCGGCGTGGTACAAGGGCCGGCTGGCCACCGTGATTATCGCGGCACTGTGCTGCACCTCCTGGTACGTCGCCGACACCGCCGCCGGCCGTCAGCCCGCACCGGAGGCGATCGCGGTGTGGAACACCGTCGTCCGCCTGGTCTTCTTCGTCATCACCGGCGTGCTGCTGGATGCGCTGCGCACCAGCTTCAACGCCCAGCGGCAGCTTGCCCGCGTCGACGGCCTCACGGGGCTGCTGGTGCGGCGGGCATTCAACGACCAGCTACGCCGCGACCTCGCGCTGGCCCGCCGCCACAGCGACCCCATCACCCTGGCCTACATCGACGTGGACGACTTCAAGCTGCTGAACGACAGCCGCGGCCATGCCGAGGGCGACCGCCTGCTGTGGAGCATCGGTGACGCCCTCACCCGCTCGCTTCGTGCCTCCGACGCCGCCGGCCGCCTCGGCGGCGACGAGTTCGCCCTGATCCTGCCACGCACGGACGCCGGCGGCGCGAAGCAGCTCATCAACCGCCTGAACGCGACGCTCCACGAGGTATTCACCAGCAACGACTGGGACGTCGGCTGCAGCATCGGCGTCGTCACCCTGCGCAACACCCGCATGTACCCGGAGGCCGCGATGACGACCGCCGACGCCCTGATGTACGACGTCAAACACCACGGCAAGGGCACCGTGGCATTCCGCGTCATCGAGGCCGACAATGCGTGGCCGGAGCACATACGCGCCGGCTATTCCGCCTGTCAGTAAATGGGCCGTGGCCGGAAACATCAGCCCGGCATCCGGCGGCCCTGCGACACGCGTGGAACAATGCGTCCGTAGGACCATCACGGGCACGGCGTGCGGCGCGCTGGACGGACGCACCACCGTTGCGGAGAATCCGAACTGGCTCACCCGGACGGTCTAACGGTGGGCGCCACGTAAAGCGACCGACAAAAGCCCACCCCGGGATGGCCGGCCAATGCGTCCGCACAATGAGAAGGGGATGACACGGGGGATCACAATGACGGCAACCGAAGGCCGTGGTCAGTGACGAAATCGCGGCGCCGATCGCTAAAGGCAAAAGCCATCCGGATCGTGGCGGCAGTCGTCACCGGCTTCGTCGCCCTGAGCCTGCTGCCCGTCGTCACCCTGCGCTGGGTAGACCCACCCACCAGCGCCTTCATCATCCGCCACAACGTCCTCGCGGACGCCCACCCGGACTGGACCGCCGCCGCCTACGAATGGACCGACTGGGACGGCATCAGCCCCAACCTCCCCCTGGCCGTCGTCGCCTCCGAAGACCAGCGCTTCCCCGACCACTGGGGATTCGACTTCCAGGCCATCTCCAAAGCCCTGCGGGAATACAGCCGCGGCGACGATCTCCGGGGCGCCAGCACCATCTCCCAGCAGGTCGCGAAGAATCTTTTTCTCTGGCCCGGGCGCAACTACATCCGCAAGGGCCTGGAGGCCTACTTCACCACCCTAATCGAGCTGTGCTGGCCCAAACAGCGCATCCTCGAAGTCTACGTAAACATCGCGCAGTTCGGCCCCAACACCTTCGGCGCCACAGCCGCCAGCCAGCGCATGTTCAACAAATCCCCCGCCCGGCTCACCCCCGCCGAAGCCGCCCTCCTCGCCGCGGTACTCCCCAACCCCTACGAATACAACGCTCGTCGGCCCTCCGGCTACGTTCGTGAACGCCAGCGCTGGATAATGCGCCAGATGCAGCAGCTCGGGGGCACGGGGTATTTGAAGCGGCTATAATCACCGCAATCGTCCTGTAGACCGCCAAATAACCGGTCCGTCAATCACGCACCCAACGCTGCGGGACCGCTTTCTCGACAACGACATACGGGACAAGGCTTTCATGTTAGGCGGACGAAGTCCGCGTTATAACACGGACTTGATCCGTCTGATTACTGTTGGGCAGGTTGAGGTAGTCATGAAGGCGAAGAAATCGCCCCCCGTGTCGCTGCCAGAGTACCGATTGATATGGTCTGTGATCCATTCGGTGCGGCTCGCAATTGGCGAGGACTCCGGCCGCGCCTGTCTCTTCTATAACACGATCGCCGCCTGTATCTTAGAACGCACGTTCCGAATACCAGCCCGGCCACTGATGGGGGTGGCATTGGTTCGCGTGCATGATCCCTCAGCGTCAGTACTGACTTTCGCTGATCGGAATGCTGCTAGCGGCGGGCTAGTTAGTTCATCTGACGCCTTCCACTGCTGGGTGGAGACTGAGGGGTACGTGCTCGACTTCACGGCTCCAACGTACCGCGAAGAGCTGCTTTTGTCGGGTCAGTCTCTTCCGATCCCTCGCAAAATGTTTCAACGTGAGAAAAGCACCGCAGCGGCTTCCCCTGAGGAGATTACTCGGGAGGGCGACTTTATGGTCTTGCCGAACCCCGAGTTGACTAACCTAATGATCCAGCGAGCGACCAAGTCGCTCGCCATAGGGGATCTCGCCGAGGTCTGCCTATCCTGGCTTAAGAGGCCGCCGAAGAAGACGCCGGCCATGTTCCACATGCAGGACGACCGAGGCGAAAGATTTGAGATGCAACTAGCGTCGCTGCGGCTCGAGGGCGCCTGGTAGCGGACAGTCGCCCAACCAGACGCTGGAGCCGCTCAACAGGTCGGGTTTTCCACCTGAGGCCGGTCCAAGTACGGGGAGTGGCTCACCATGCAGGAGTTTCTATTTATGACTGGGCCTAAGTCGGGAAAGTGGAAAAAGTAGCCGTATAACAAGGCAATGAAATTCGTTCCAGGCCTTCGGCCTTCCACTGGATGCGCCTATGCGGCGCGCCATTTATCTTCATCGTTAGGTGCAAGAAGGAGTCATGAGAATCATCCCAACATTATCGTTAATCATACTGTTGGGCGGTTGTGCTACTGCTTACCAGCCGCAAGGAATGACAGGAGGATTCTCAGAAACACAACTGGATACAAATGTGTTCACTGTCGTATTTAAGGGCAATGCTTTTACTGACAGAGATAAAGCAAACGATTTCGCCATGCTTCGTAGTGCAGAATTAGCACTTGAGCATGGATTTAAATATTTTTTAATTGTCGACGCACAGCAATATTCAAAAAATAGTACTTACAGAACCCCTACAACAGTCACGACTAATGTAAATGCTAATACCTATGGTGCTGCATACAGCTATGGTAATAGTACTACTTACAATGCAAGCACTTATGGTACGGCAACTACTACTGTCTCTGGTGGCCAGACTTACAATATTTCTAAGCCACGCACCTCGAATACAATCGTGTGCTTTACTGAAAAACCCCAAGGCTTCGCTTATAACGCTGGATTTTTAGTTAAAAGCCTGAAGCAAAAGTACGATATTCAAGATGCACCTAACAAGTAGCTGCACCGGAAAACTTACTCACTCCGCTCGCATTTTTCCGGTGAGCTAGGCGTTAAGTTCTTATATGGACTCTCTCGACGAGATCATTAACGCGGAAGCCCGCGAACCAAAAACGTTCCATCCAGTGCATGAACGGGGTCAGGATGCCTGGTTTCCTGGCAACGAGGCCGCGAGCTTGCTGATACACGTAAACCACATTTGGGAAGACTTGTATGCATTACTCAGAGTTCGGGCAGGCGTGTCGGATGCATACACTAAGAAGCTCTTTCTCCGGTATGCGGTAATTGAGGTGCGATCTCTGATTCAGGTTTTCGATAGGATGCAAGTTATCGTGATGCAAGCGCCAACATTCGACCCAAGGGAGAGACACGGTTGGCGAGAACTCACAACGGAAGAGAAGGAACAAGCCAAGGAGCTGTTTAAACCGTACTCCGAAGCGAAGAAGGCAGTGTCTGACGAAGTGCGGAATGTGCGAAATGCGGTGTGTGCCCATCGTGAAAACCTCGATTGGCAATCCGTCATGTCATTCTGGGATGCGATAACACCTGAACTGATTCGTCCCATTTTAAATGCAGTGCCCGCACCCTTTAATTTTCTTAAGGAACTGGATTTGTATGAATGGAACCGAACACCACGAGACGGAACCGTAGAGTTCATTGGGCCTATGATTCGTCCGGAATACTTTGAAGACGATCGGCGAACTTAACAAAACGCTGCGGCGCGACGCCGGGCAAGGTCAGACGCCCTTGTCAGGGCGCCGCTTAGCTTCGCGTTAGGCGCTTAGTGATGGATGACGATATCGATAAGATGCTAGAGCTAATGGAGATCTCGTTTAGAGATTTCGAGGCTGCGATACCAAGTAAGCCAAAACTCGTTCGCAAACCCTATGGGGAAGTATACCGATTTCAGGAGCAGGACATTTATCAAGCCATTATCCAGAAATTGGCACACGCCCAAAGCACAGTCCGAGCGGCGCAGGTCTTGCTTGAACATGGATACGTCCAAGAACAGGCCGCACTTCAGCGAGTTGTGGACGAGGCCAATGAAGACATCCTCTTTCTTGTCTATGCCGTCACGAATGACAGAATCACGGATTTGCACCAAAAATATCTGGATGCTTTCTGGGAGGAAGAGTTCGATGGCTCGGGTAACCCACTAACATCCGAGCAGAAGCGCCCCATGGCACCGAGAAAAAAGATCAGGGCTTATATCGCTAACGTTGAAGGTGCCCCGATGGACCCAAGCCGCGGCATAGAGTTGACCCGAACAATCCACAAGGCCTATTCGGGTTTTGTGCACGGCGCGTCGCCGCACATAATGGATAGGTATGGTGGATATCCGCCAAAATTTCACATAAAGGGCATGTTGGGCACGCCTCGAATTGAGGAATATAAACGAGATCTTTGGAACTATATGTACAGAACATTTATCTCCCATATCCTCGTGGCCAAAGCGCTAGGGGCAGCCCGTCATGTGGAAATAATGACGAAGCATCTTAGACGCTTCGAGGAAAATGCCGGTAAGGATTATAGTCCGAGTGCCTAACCATACCATCCAGCCGACGCTCGTACCTCGCACGGCTGATGGCCATCGTTAGGGCGAGAAGGGCTCTAGGTATGGCCTCAACATCCGATTTAGATCCGTGGCGAGTAATATGCGCGAGACTATTCGAGCTCTCAAGCCACGACATACCGGAGGTACTCGAGAGGACTGGTCTGATCGTGGACTGGTCACTTGATGACCGACAAGACTACTCGCATACCTATCGCAAGCGCGCATATCGCCCGCGCATCAACACCGCCTACCACCAGCTCGGCGAGGAGGATCGCCTGCGAGTTGCGAATATCACTGCATCTGAATTAGTGGACCGCGGGAAAGGTGACGAGCTGGACGCAGACCTGCATAAAATTGGCTGGCGCATGTACGGCGGGCGCTTGACGCCAACTACAGCGGAAGTGAGTGAACTCTTCTTTCCTGTGGGGACGCAATATGATGCCTACGTAGAGATACGTCGAATCCTTCAGAAAGCAACCACGTCACTCAACATCGTTGACCCTTATGTTGATAGTTCACTATTCGTAGTACTTGCTACGATCGCAGGGACTCCGATACAAGTGCGGTTGTTGACGTATAAGCTGCCATCAGATTTTGTCCACGAAGCCCGCATCTTCCTTCAACAGCACAACAATATTCGGCTTTCCGTTAGATGGTCAAAGGAGTTTCATGACCGTTTTATTATTGTAGATAACGAGCAATGCTGGCATGTGGGAGCCTCGATTAAGGACGCCGGCATTCGAGTTTTCATGCTTAATGAAGTGGAGGACAGCGTGAACCGAGCAGCGTTGATCTCTCAACTAGACCAAACTTGGACCGCAGCAAACGAGGTCAGCATATGAACGGCCCTAACAACGCTGTGGAGACCGACACCCAAACTCGCCGTGACCTTGCCCGGGTGAATAGGACAAGTTCATGCAGCTAGTTTCCGGAATGCAGCCGGCGGTTGAAAGCCCAACGCCGAGTGTAGCCGACGCCTGTTGTAGAACCGAAGGTAGTCGTCGACGTGGCTGATCAGCGTGGACACGGATTGTTGCAGGCGGCGCTCGGTGACGTCGGACTCGGCCTTCAGTGTGCCGAAAAACGACTCGACATGGGCGTTGTCGCAGCATTACGCCCGGCGGCTCGTGCTCTGTGTCAGGTGATGGCGGGCCAACAGTGCCTTGACGCTGTTGGCCGCGTATTCGATGCCCTGGTCGAAGTGGAACAGCGCCCCACGGCGCGGGCGGTGTGCTGCGAAGCGTGGAAGGTCCCGTACGGGCCCACGCTGCAGTCCGCTGCTCCGACGTGGGCCACCCGCCCCACCTTCACCCGGTGGGGCGGACGCGCTCGTCTTAAAATGCCCATCTAACCAGTATGGGCGGCTTCAGGTTCACACCAGCCCACGCAGACCAGACACCTGCTGCGCGATCTGTTTCGCCACTGTCCCAAGCTCCCTGATCCGGTTTATGAGCTCGCCCTGCTCCATATTGCGCTCGCTGGCCTCCTGGACCAGCGCCATCAGGCGCTCGTACTCGCGCTGATCGGTGGTATCCGGCGTGATGCCGTCTATCTGCTCCGGCGTGAGTGCCCGGAGTTCACGGTAGATGCCACCGAACCGGCCATCGAGTGTACGTTCGGCACGATCGGCGGCCCGGTCCATCT
This sequence comes from Arhodomonas sp. KWT, assembly GCF_010993615.1. Classification (NCBI taxonomy): domain Bacteria; kingdom Pseudomonadati; phylum Pseudomonadota; class Gammaproteobacteria; order Chromatiales; family Ectothiorhodospiraceae; genus Arhodomonas; species Arhodomonas sp. KWT. The sequence goes on from NZ_WNXE01000081.1 coordinate 12,506, forward strand.
CCGCGAACATGGCGTCAAGGTCA
>NZ_WNXE01000820.1:0-750 GCF_010993615.1 Arhodomonas sp. KWT
ATGCTGCCGATGGGCCTGGCCGAACGCTGGCTGGGGGCGGGGAGCGGCGTCCGCGGCCTGCTGCTCGCGACGCTCGCTGGCGCGGTGACCCCCGGCGGGCCCTTTTCGGCGTTTCCGCTGGTTGTGGGGCTGCGCGGGGTCGGGGCGTCACTGCCCGTGTGCGTGGCCTACCTAACCGCCTGGTCCGTGCTCGGATTGCAGCGGGTGCTGGTCTGGGAGATCCCGTTCTTCGGTGCCCACTTCGCCGCGGTACGGCTGTTGGTGTCGCTGCCATTGCCGCTCATTGCCGGTGCCGCCGCCATGGCGCTGACGCGCCCGACGCGAGGGGACTGAGTACGTGGGCGTCGCCTATATCACCGTCGCCGTCCTGCTCGCGGCCACGGCAGCCACCGCGCACCGTCACCCCGGGGTTGAGCACCGCGCCGTCTGGCGCCTGGGGCTGCATCAGCTACGGCCGCTGCTCCTGCGTCTGCCCGTCGCGATCGTCGCGGCGAGCTTCGTCGCCGAGCTCATCCCGCCCGAGTGGTTTGCGCGAATGCTCGGGTCGTCCTCCGGGCTGCCCGGCGTGCTCCTGGCCTCCGTGCTCGGCGGGGCGCTGCCCGGTGGCCCGTCGGTCTCGTTTCCCCTCGTCCTGGTGCTCGCCCACGCTGGCGTGGGCGTGCCGCAGATGGTGGCCATGCTCACCGCCTGGTCCGTGCTCGCGCTGCACCGCGTCCTCACCTTCGAGCTGCCGATGATGGGCTGGGCGTT
>NZ_WNXE01000821.1:0-749 GCF_010993615.1 Arhodomonas sp. KWT
TCCACCTCGCCGCCGTCCAGGGTGCGCAGGCTGCCGCGCCCACTCGCGCCCACGGTTGCGAACCAGCGCGCGTCGCCGTCACCGACGGCCCGGCCGAGGTCGTTGGGCTCGGCCATGATCCGCAGCGCCGCCACATGGTGCATAGCGTAGGCCGCGCCGAGAAAGCCGTCGATGGCCTGCTGGCGGCCCGGCACTGCGTCCGCCAGGGCCCGGGGCTCGACCTGCCACCACACCGCGGTGGTGTGCATCTCCTGGTCCGGCAGGTCGATGTTGCCGAAGCCGATGTTCTCGTGGCTGTAGTAGCGGATCTTCTTGTAGCCCGGGATCCGCCGCACCAGGTGGACCTCGCCGTTGGCCACCTCCGCGTCGGCCGCCCGGGCGGACTCGAAGTTCTCCAGGATCTTCAGCCGGGTGTAGTCGATGGCGTCGGTGTAGTAGTCCGCACGGGTCTCGCGCACGTAGGCCTTGCGCCCGGTCCAGTCCAGGTGCTCGACCTGGTAGGGGCTCGCCTGCACGAGATAGATCGCGCCCTCGTAGATCGTCTCCGCGGCGCTGGAGAAGTCCACCTCGGCGATGATGCGCCGCGCCCCGTCGGTGGTGTCGATGACCACGAAGTTGCCCTCGGCCACCGCGCGCAGGCTCACGCTGTTGGCCGGGTAGCTGTCCTCCATCCAGTGCCAGGCCTCGCCCTCGCGGTGGAGCACGCCCTGCTCGACGAGATAGTCCAGCAGCGCCTCCAGGTCCTCGCC
>NZ_WNXE01000822.1:0-746 GCF_010993615.1 Arhodomonas sp. KWT
ATGAGTACACCGGTGGCAGGGATGGCCATGCCGACGAGGATCAGCAGCGGTATCACCGTCCAGACGATCTCCACCGCGGTGTTGTGATGGAACTTCGCCGGCTTCACACCCCGGGACTTCCGGTGCGCAAAGATGGAGTAGAAGATCGCGCCAAAGACCACGATGCCGATGATCACCGTGATCCAGAAGATGGTCATGTGCAGGCCATACACGTCGTGGCTGGTCTGCGTCACCCCCTCCGTCATGTTCAACGCCCAGTCGGCCAGCACCGGGGGCGCCAGGGCCAGGAGCCCCATCGCCAGAACACAGCCGATGACGGCGTTAAGCTTTTTTCGAATCATCCCTCGAAGTCTCCCGAATCGATTGAGACCGCTATCGCGCTCAGGCGGCCGGGCGCATTCCGCCGGCAGCCACCGGCCCGATGCAGCGGTACAGCTCCCGGGCCAGTTGCCGGCGTTCGCCGGCCGCCAGGAAATCCCCCAGCTCGACGCACTCATCGCGGCAACGGATCATCAGCCGCGGCCCCGGCGCATCCGGCGCCGGCACACGTACCTCGCTGAAGTAGCGCTCGAACCGCCACCACCTCTGAGGCCGGCCGCGCCCCTTCTCTATGCACACCCAGTCATCGGACACCGTGATCACCTCGGTGTCCAGCGCCCGCCGTGCCGAGACGTACAGAGCCCAGCCAAGCAGTGACAGCTCCAGACCCGCGAACGGCAGCACCGGCCAGAGCCCGTACCACGTTA
>NZ_WNXE01000823.1:0-746 GCF_010993615.1 Arhodomonas sp. KWT
AAATATGGTGGCAGCTCGGTCGGCGATATCGAGCGCATCGAGCATGTCGCCCGCAAGGCCATCGCCACCCGGGATGCGGGGCACAAGGTCGTGGTCGTGGTCTCGGCGATGAAGGGCGAGACCGACCGGCTCATGGAGCTGGCGCATGCGGCCTCGCAGTCCGAGTCCCCGCGGCCGCGGGAGCTCGACCTGCTGCTCTCCACCGGCGAGCAGGTGACCATCTCGCTGCTCACCATGGTGCTGGAGCGCCTCGGTGCGCCGGCGCGCTGTTATACCGGCCCGCAGGTACGCATCCTCACGGACAGCGCCTTCAGCAAGGCGCGCATCCAGGACATCGACGACGAGCGCATCCGCGAGGACCTCGACGAGGGCCGCATCGTGGTGGTCGCCGGCTTCCAGGGCGTCGACGAGAACGGCTCGGTCACGACCCTCGGCCGCGGCGGCTCCGATACCACGGCGGTCGCCCTGGCGGCGGCGCTCGAGGCCGACGAATGCCAGATCTATACCGACGTGGACGGTGTCTACACCACCGATCCCCGGGTCGTGCCGCAGGCGCGCCGCCTCGACCGCATCACCTTCGAGGAGATGCTGGAGATGGCCAGCCTCGGCTCGAAGGTGCTGCAGATCCGCGCCGTCGAGTTCGCCGGCAAGTACAAGGTGCCCCTGCGCGTCCTCTCCACGTTCGAGGAGGGGCCGGGCACACTGATCATGTATGAGGAAGAAGGCATGGAAGAACCGCTTATCTC
>NZ_WNXE01000824.1:0-746 GCF_010993615.1 Arhodomonas sp. KWT
GTGAGCACGTCAACGGCCATGCCGGCATCGTTCTTCAGGGTGTATTCATAGACCGGAGTGCCTTCGGGCGTCTCGCCGAAAGGACTGCGGGTCACCGACATCGCGTGCACCGTCCCGGCGGTGGCAACGGCGATCACGACGGCGAGGCCCGTCCGTGCCGTATAGGACATAGCTTCCTCCTCCTTGCGGTTGTCCCGCCGACCGTGGGCCGTTCCGGTTCCCGGCCGGCGCCGTCGCGTCCGTGCATCCGTCCGGATGCCCCGGACGCGCTATGCTTTTTATTCACCATAGAACCTGATCAATAACCTACAAATACGATTTCCCCCATGAATTCATACCCGAACGGTTATACATGCCCACAACGGGTGAGCCACGGCGGCGCGGCCCCGGAGGTGCGGCCCCGGAGGTGCGGTCCGCCGATACTGACGCAGAGCGGATTCAGCGAAAAAGAAGGGCGCCCGCACCGGGCGGGTGCGGACGCGAAACGGGGAGAAGAAACGGCGTGTATGCCTGCCGCTAGTGCAGCGGCCAGGTCGCCACCTGCGGGAAGGTGAGCATGATGGCCAGCACCGTCACCTGCAGCGCGATGAACGGGAGCAGCGAGGTGTAGATGTCCCGCAGGGTGATCCCCGGCGGGGCCACGCCCTTGAGGTAGAACGCCGCCGGACCGAACGGCGGACTCAGGAAGGAGACCTGCATGTTGATCGCGAACAGGATGCCGAACCAGACCGGGTCGTAGCCGATCT
>NZ_WNXE01000825.1:0-746 GCF_010993615.1 Arhodomonas sp. KWT
CCGGAGCAGTAGGCCGTGTGCGACGTTCCCGCGGGGGCGGTCCGGGATGCCGCACGCCCGGGGGGGCGCGACCGGCGTCCAACGAAACCCCCTCTGTTTCGCTCCGGGGGTGCCCGATGGCCGGATCCACGCGCGGTGGCGGGCCGGGACGTCGGCTGCCAGGAGCCGCCGACCTACGGGAGTTGCGGGGTTACCGGGTCTGCTGGCGGGAACCCTTTGCGGAACGCCCGTGGGGTAGACCGGTGTTGTAGGTTGGCTGCTCCTGGCAGCCAACATCCCGCGCCTGCGGTGCCGGCAGCGTCGACTGCCTTGCGCGGCCGACCTGATAACCCCGATGTGCACGCGTTCCCCCAGCGCCTGCGCAGGTGAGGCAACGCCGGCATGGCCGCCCTGGGGCGGCCATGCGCGAGCCCGCCTCCATCTGCTTCGGCGTCATCAGGGACCAGACACCCTATATCCCGCAAATCGCTTGATCGGCGAGAACGGTATCTACGGCTCCCTCGGTGACGTTTGGTCAACGGCTTTCGTCTGTTTACGGCTGCAGGCCGTGTGCGGCATCCCGGGGGCGGCCGGACCTCGTACGCTGTCGTGCCGCCTCCGGTGGGTCGGCTGCTCCTGGCTGCCGACATTCCCCGCTCCAATGCATCGGCATGGCGATGTCGGCTGCCAGGAGCAGCCGACCTACACGTACCGCTCCTGGCAGCCGGCAGCTCCCCCGATGCCCGCCGCGACGTGCCGTGTGCCTT
>NZ_WNXE01000826.1:0-745 GCF_010993615.1 Arhodomonas sp. KWT
GCGCCAGGCGGCGGCGCTGCTCTGCCGGCGCCTGCCGGAGGCCGTGGAGGCCCTGCGCCCGGGGCAGCGGGACGATGGAGCGCTGGCCCGGCACTGCGACACCGTCGAGGATCAGGTGGCGCTGCGCTCGCAGCTCGCGGAGCGCGGGCTGGTGGCCTTCGTCGCCGATGGAGCGGTGCTGCCGCGGCGCTCCGGCGTGGATGATCGCCCGTTGCAGGAGGCGATTGCCTTCGAGGCGCCGGACGCGCTGGCGGTCACGCTCGAGGCCCCGCATGCCGGATCGGTGCGCGGGCTGGCCATCGGCTCCGGCATCACCCTGATCGTCGGTGGCGGCTTCCACGGCAAGTCCACACTGCTCCGGGCGCTGGAGCTCGGGGTCTACGACCATGTCCCGGGGGATGGTCGCGAGCGGGTGGTCACCGAGCCCTCGGCGGTGAAGATCCGTGCCGAGGACGGACGTGCGGTCCATGCGCTGGACCTCTCGCCGTTCATCAACCATCTCCCCTACGGCAAGTCCACCGAGGCCTTCGACACGGCGCTTGCCTCCGGCTCCACCAGTCAGGCGGCGGCACTGCAGGAGGCGCTGGAGCTGGGGGCCGGCAGCCTGCTCGTCGACGAGGATACGTCGGCGACCAACTTCATGATCCGCGACGAGCGCATGCAGGCGCTGGTGGCCAAGCGCGACGAGCCGATCACGCCCTTCGTGGACCGCATCCGGGAGCTGCGCGACCGCCTCGGTGTCGCC
>NZ_WNXE01000827.1:0-744 GCF_010993615.1 Arhodomonas sp. KWT
GCCTACGCGGCCGGCGTGCGGGTGTATCTGATCAACCCCCAGTGGTTGCACCATTACCGCAAGGGCGTCGGCCACCGGAACAAGAGTGATCGCGCCGATGCGCGGCTGCTAGCGCGCTACGCCGCCCACGAGCGCGACGAGCTGCGTGCCTGGACGCCGCCGCCGGCGGGCCAGCGACGGTTGTGCTCGCTGCTCAAGCGCCGCGCCAAGCTCGTGCAGGTTCAGACCACCCTTGAGCAGAGCTTCGCCGAGGAGAAGGCGGTCGCCGAGGCGTTCCAGCGCACCAGGGCGGAGCTCCAACGCCTCGCCCGGGCGATCGAGCGTCGGATCAAGGCGCTGCTGCGCGAGCACGGTTGGTGGGCGCATTATCAGCGCTGCTGCGCGATCTTCGGCGTCGGCGAGACCACCGCTGCGGCCCTGGTGGCCGCCTTCCAGCGCGGGGCGTTCAAAAGTGCCGATGCCTTCGTCGCCTACCTGGGCTTGGATGTGCGCCGACGCCAATCCGGGCGCTATGAGGGTCAGGCGAAACTGACCAAGCAGGGCGAGAGCGAATACCGGCGGCTGCTACACAACGCCGCCCGGGCCGCCGCCCGCCGGGACCTCAAAGCCTACTACGAGCGCCTGCGCGAGCGCGGCTTGCAGCCGACCCAAGCCCACGTTGCTGTCGCCCGCAAGCTCGCGCGCATCGCCTTCAGCCTGATGAAAAACCAAACCACTTATGACCCGAGCAAAATCGCCGCGGCC
>NZ_WNXE01000828.1:0-744 GCF_010993615.1 Arhodomonas sp. KWT
GCCCCGTGCGGGCGGTAGCGCTCAAGCCACCAGTGCACCCCGCCGGCCCCCAGACTATCAATATAGCGGAAAGGGCCGCCGCGAAAAGGCGGAAAGCCGATTCCGTACACCGCCGCGATGTCACCGTCGCGCGCATTGCGGAGCACCCCCTCGTCGAGGCAGCGCACGGCCTCGTTGAGCAGCATGCCCACGGTGCGCTGGACGATCTCGTCGTCGCCGGCGAGGCGCTGACGGTGCACGCCGAGCAGCTCGTAGACGTCCTCGTCGACCTCGCTGCCGCTGCGCCGGCCGCCGTAGCGGTAGAAGCCGCGCCCGGACTTGCGCCCGAGCCGGCCGTCGTCGATCATCCGCTGCGCCGCGTCGGTGGGGCGCATGCGCTCGCCGTAGGCCTCGTGGAGCACCGTGGCGACGTGGGCGCTGACGTCCAGGCCCACCTCGTCGAGGAGCTTGAACGGCCCCACCGGGAAGCCGAAACGCACCAGCGCGCCGTCCACGTGGTGGATGGCCACGCCCTCGGTGACCAGGTGGATGGCCTCGTTGATGTAGGGCGCGAGGATGCGGTTGACGTAGAACCCCGGGGTATCGCCGACCACCACCGGCGTCTTGCCCTGGGCCCGGCCGACGGCGACGGCGGTGGCGACGACCGCCGCATCCGTGCCGGCGTGGGGGATCACCTCCAGCAGCGGCATGCGCTCCACCGGCGAGAAATAGTGCATGCCGATGACGTTGCCGGGCCGCTGCGCC
>NZ_WNXE01000829.1:0-743 GCF_010993615.1 Arhodomonas sp. KWT
CTCTGCGAGAACGTCCGCTTTCTCGCCGGCGAGAAGGCGGACGACGAGGACCTGGCCCGGCGCATGGCCGCGTTGTGCGACGTCTACGTCATGGATGCCTTCGGCACCGCCCACCGCGCCCAGGCCTCGACCCACGGCGTCGCCCGCTTCGCCCCCGAGGCCTGCGCCGGACCGCTGCTGGCCGCCGAGCTGGACGCCCTCGGCAAGGCACTGGAGCATCCGGCACGGCCGATGGTCGCGATCGTCGGCGGCTCCAAGGTCTCCACCAAGCTCACCGTCCTGGAGCGACTGGCGCCCCGGGTGGACCAGCTCATCGTCGGCGGCGGCATCGCCAACACCTTTATCGCCGCGGCGGGTCATCCGGTGGGCGACTCGCTCTACGAGGCCGACCTGGTGGACGAGGCCCGGCGGCTGATGGAGACGGCGCGGGCGCGCGGCAGTGAGATCCCCGTGCCCACGGATGTGGTCGTGGCCGGCGAGCTCTCCGAGGGTGCCGCCGCCACCGTGAAGCCGGTGGCCGAGGTGGCCGAGGGCGAGATGATCCTGGACATCGGCCCGGAGACGGCGAAGCGCTACGCCGGCTACCTGGGCGACGCGGGCACCATCGTCTGGAACGGGCCGGTGGGCGTGTTCGAGTACGAGCAGTTCGGCCACGGCACCGAGGCCCTGGCCCGGGCGATCGCGGCGAGCCCGGCGTTCTCCATCGCCGGCGGCGGCGACACCCTGGCCGCCATCGCCCGTTA
>NZ_WNXE01000082.1:0-12318 GCF_010993615.1 Arhodomonas sp. KWT
CTGGTGCGCTCATTCTTCCAACAGCCCGAATGTCAGTACGCCAAAGCATGACTTTACTTTTTTAAAGGTTAGTAGTTCGGGTAGGTCGTGCGCCGCAGGCGTGCCACATTCCGGACCGGTCCCGGCAGCGTCGCACACGGCCTGCGGCCGTGCACGACCTACCTGCTGGAGGTGCCAGTCGGAGCCTCTCCGCCAGGAGGCCCGGGTGAACAACCCCGTGTGTTGATCCTGCTCCAGGGTAGAGGATGGCAGTTCGGTAGGTCGTGCGCCGCAGGCGTGCGACATTCCGGACCGGTCCCGGCAGCGTCGCACACGGCCTGCGGCCGTGCACGACCTACCTGCTGGAGGTGCGAGCCGGAGCCTCTCCGCCAGGAGGGCCGGGTGAACAACCTCGTATATTGATCCTGGTCCCGAGGAGAGGATGGCGGTTCGGGTAGGTCGTGCGCCGCAGGCGTGCGACATTCCGGGCCGGTCCCGGCAGCGTCGCACACGGCCTGCGGCCGTGCACGACCTACCTGCTGGAGGTGCGAGCCGGACCCACTCCGCCAGGAGGCCCGGGTGAACAACCCCGTGTGTTGATCCTGCTCCCGGGTAGAGGATGGCAGTTTGGGTAGGTCGTGCGCCGCAGGCGTGCGACATTCCGGGCCGGTCCCGGCGGCGTCGCACACGGCAGGCGGCCGTGCACGACCTACCTGCTGGAGGTACGAGCCGGACCGCTCCGCCAGGCGGGCCGGGTGACCAACCTCGTACATTGATCCTGGTCCCGAGGAGAGGATGGCAGTTCGGGTAGGTCGTGCGCCGCAGGCGTGCGACATTCCGGACCGGTCCCGGCGGCGTCGCACACGGCCTGCGGCCGTGCGCGACCTACCTGCTGGAGGTGCGAGCCGGACCCACTCCGCCAAGAGGGCCGGGGGACCAACCTCGTTGTTGATCCTGCTCCAGGGCAGAGAATGGCAGTTCGGGTAGGTCGTGCGCCTCAGGCGTGCGATATTCCGGGCCGGCCCCGGCAGCGTCGCACACGGCCTGCGGCCGTGCACGACCTACCTGCTGGAGGTGCGAGTCGGAGCCTCTCCGCCAGGAGGGCCGGGTGACCAACCTCGTATATTGATCCTGGTCCCGAGGAGAGGATGGCAGTTCGGGTAGGTCGTGCGCCGCAGGCGTGCGATATTCCGGACCGGCCCCGGCAGCGTCGCACACGGCCTGCGGCCGTGCACGACCTACCTGCTGGAGGTGCGAGCCGGAGCCACTTCGCCAGCAGGCCCGGGTGAACAACCTCGTTGTTGATCCTGCTCCAGGGCAGAGAATGGCAGTTCGGGTAGGTCGTGCGCCGCAGGCGTGCGACATTCCGGGCCGGTCCCGGCAGCGTCGCACACGGCGGGCGTCGCACACGACCTGCCCACCCGGGTGCCTCGTCCGCGACGATGTCTCGGACGACCGCTGGCTTGCCCGGGCCTGTTGCTGCGGACCGGCGTTGCGGCCGGTGACCCCACCGAGCGCCCGGTGTCGGGCGAGGTCTCGCCTGGGCGGGGGGCAGGCCATCGTTTGATGCCGTGAATAAGAATGATTAACATCATCAATTCGCTTGCGATCCAGTTGGTTGCCCACCGGTCTGGATTGTGCCTCTCCCACCCACCCAAGGAACTAACCAATAATGACTGCCTTACCCAAGCGACAGGCGCTCCTGCTTGCGCCGGCCGTGTGTGGCCTCGTTTTGCCCGGCGTTGCCTTCGCCGACTCGTCCGGGGAGGCCGGGGCGGGTCCCGAGCTGGCCCCGGTCGTTATCTCCGCCACCCGTAACAAGAGCGTGGAAGGCCAGACGCCGCAGAAGGTCACCGTCATCACGCGCGAGCAGATCGAGCAGCAGCTGGCGATCACGACCGATCCGGGCCAGGTCCTCAGCAACCTGATCCCCTCCTATTCGCCCAGCCGGCAGAAGCTCTCGAATGCCGGCGAGACCTTCCGGGGCCGTTCGGCGCTGTTTATGATCGACGGCGTGCCCCAGTCGAACCCGCTGCGGGACAGCTCCCGCGACAGCTACACCATCGACCTGGACATGGTCGATCGCATCGAGGTGATCCACGGCGCCAGCGCCGAGCACGGGCTGGGCGCGACCGGGGGCATCATCAACTTCGTGACGAAGCGCCCGTCCGGTGGCGCGTTCGACCAGTCCGCGAGCGTCCAGGCGACCTCCGACGACGATTTCGAATCGGACGGGCTGGGCTACAAGACGCACTACCAGGCCAGCGGCCAGAGCGGCTCGTGGGACTTCCTCGCCGGTGCGACCCTCCAGGAGCGGGGGGTCTTCTACGACGGCAACGACGAGCGTGTTGGTGTGGCCTATCCGGGCGAGGTGCAGAACTCGAGCAGCTACGATCTTATGGCCAAGGTGGGCTACTGGATCGACGACCAGCAGAACGTCGAGTTCACGGTCAACCGCTTCGAGCTCGAGGGCAACGGCGACTACGTCCCGGTCGTGGGCGATCGGGACGCCGGCATCCCGACCACCGCGGAGAAGGGGAATCCCGACGGGGATCCGGGCTACAACAAGGTCACGACCGCCAGCCTCTCCTATTCCCACGGCAACTGGCTGGGCAACAAGCTGGACGCCAAGCTCTACAGCCAGACGTTCCGGGCGCAGTTCGCGACCACGCCGTACTTCCCCTACGACGACGGCAGCGGCAACACCCTCTACGACCAGACCCGCAACGAGTCGGACAAGCTCGGCGGCAAGTTCACCCTGGTCCGGGACGGGCTGTTCGACGACCGGCTCACGCTGACCACCGGCGTCGACGTGCTGCAGGACAAGACCAGGCAGGTCCTGGCCCACACGGGGCGCACGTACGTGCCGGAGTCGACCTTCCGCAACTACGCCGGCTTCGTGCAGGGCGATCTGGTCGTCACCGACAGACTGAGCCTGCACGGCGGGACGCGTTACGAGTACGCGAAGCTGGACGTCGATACCTACAATACGATCGACCGGAGCAACGTGACCCAGGACAACGTCACGGTCGGCGGGGGCACCCCGGACTTCGACGAGACCCTGTTCAACGTCGGCCTGGTGTACGACGTGACGAACTGGATGCAGTTCTACGGCAACTATTCGGAAGGCTTCGGCATGCCGGACGTGGGCCGGGTCCTGCGCGGCATCGGTGACCCGGGCCAGGACGTCGACTCCCTGCTCACGCTGCAGCCCATCGTCACCGACAACCAGGAGGTGGGGCTGCGCTTCGACTGGGACCGCGCGAGCCTGGACGTCAGCTACTACGAATCCAATTCGGACTACGGTGAGCGCCTGACTGAGGAGAACGGCACCTGGGTGGGCAGCCGTGAGAAGACCGAGATCCAGGGCGTCGAGGTCTCCGGGTCCCTGGACGTCACCGACGCCCACCGCGTGACCCTGAGCTATACCCACGCGGAAGGGGAGTCGGACACCGACGGCGACGGCGATGTCGACACCGAGCTCACCGGCATCAATATCGCGCCGGACACCGTGCGCCTGGGCTGGAACGGTGCCTGGACGCCGGACCTGAGCACCCGCGTGCAGCTCACGCACTACCGGGACCGCAACACCGAGAACCCGGGGCTGGACTTCGACGGCTACACCCTGATGGATGCCTCCGTGGCCTACCGGCTGCCGGTGGGCCGTCTCAGCCTGGGCATAGAGAACCTGACCGACAAGGACTACTTCACCTACTATTCCCAGGCCGCCCGCGCGAGCGACGAGTACTACTTCAAGGGCCGTGGGCGCACGGTCACCCTGGGGTACGCCGTCGACTTCTGACCGGCGCGCGAGCGCACGGCCTGCCCGGGTCTGCCGGGCAGGCCGTTGCGGCACCGGCGTGGCTAACGTCTGAGCCGGTGGAGCTGGTAGACGAAGAACGGCGCGCCGATTCCCGCCACGAAGATCCCCGCCGGCAAATCCCTCGGCAGGAAGCCGATACGCCCCACCAGGTCCGCGTAGAGCAGGATCAGCCCGCCGACCATCGCCGCGACCGCTGTCAGCGCCGTGCTGCCCGAGCGCACCAGGTTGCGCGCGATATGCGGCGCGACGAGGCCGATGAAGCTCAGACCGCCGGCGAAGGCCACGGCGGTCCCCGAGAGGACGACGCCGCAGAGCAGCAGGATCAGCCGGCTGGTGTGCAGCGCGCTGCCCAGCCCGGTCGCCACGTCGTCGCCCATCGCCATGACGTCCAGGTGCCGCGCGCGGCCGAGCGCCAGGGGCAGGCATACGGCCAGCCACGGCAGCAGCCCCGCCACATCCCCCCACTGGGCCGCGTAGAGGCTGCCCGCCAGCCACAGGTAGGCGTTCATGGCGGTGGTGTCCGGGCTCATCACCAGCATCAGCGTGATTAGCGCCCCGAGGGCCGAGGCGATGCCGACGCCCACCAGGATCAGCTGGCCCGGCGAGGCGCGCCTGCCCCAGGCCAGCACCAGGATGCACACGGCGACGAGAAAGGCCCCGGCGATGGCCGCGGCGGGCAGCAGGGGGCTGCCCCGGCCGGCCACGCCCAGGACGAGCATGAGCACGGCCCCGGCGGAGGCGCCAGTGGTCACGCCGATCACGTCCGGCGAGGCCAGCGGGTTGCGCACCAGCCCCTGGAACAGCAGACCGGCGGCCCCCAGCGCCGCGCCGACCAGGATCGCCAGCAGGATTCGCGGCAGCCGGATCTCGCGCACGATCAGGGACAGCTCGCCGTCGCCCGGGCCGATGAGTGCGTGCCACACCGCCGCGGCGTCCGTGGGGTGGGAGCCCAGGCACAGGGAGGCGAAGGCGCTGGCCGTCAGCAGGGCGAGCAGGCCCCCGACGACCGCGACCGTCCTCAGGGGCAGCCGCAGCGCCAGTCGCTCGCCGGGGGAGCGCAGCACCAGCGTCCGGTTCATAGCGCGCCCCGTTTGCGGCTCGCGAGGTAGAGGAACAGCGGCGTGCCCAGCAGCGCGGTCATCACCCCGACGGGGATCTCCTGGGGCGGGATGACCACCCGGGCGAGGGTGTCGGCAATCAGCAGCAGGGCCGCGCCCAGCAGCGTGCAGGCCGGGAGCAGCCAGCGGTGATCGCGGCCGAACAGGCCGCGGGCCAGGTGCGGCACGATCAGCCCGATAAAGCCGATCATCCCGCTCAGGGCGACGGAGGCCCCGGACAGCGTGATGACCACCGCCCCGACCGCGAGCCGGACCCGCCCGGTACGCTGGCCCAGCGCGCGCACGACCTCGTCGTCCAGGGCGAGGACGTTGAGCTGCCGGACCAGCAGCAGGCAGAGAAGCCCGGCGACCAGGAAGAACGGCAGCAGCGGCGTCACCGTCGCCAGTTCACGGGCGGATACCGAGCCGGCCAGCCAGAACAGGAGGCTGCCGAAACGCTGCTGGTCGATGACCAGCAGGCCCTGGGCGAAGGACACGCACAGGGCGCTCACGGCCACGCCGGCCAGCACCGTGCGCAGGGGGGAAACGCCGGCGCCGGGCTGGCGGCCCAGCAGGTAGACCAGGGCCGCGGCCGCCGCCGCCCCGAGAAAGGCGGCCCAGACCAGTGTCAGCGGCGTCGCCGCGCCGAGCGCGGCGGCGCTCACGACGACGAACAGCATGGCGCCGGCGTTGATGCCGAGGATGCTCGGGGAGGCGAGGGGGTTGCGGGTTAGCGTCTGCATCAGTGCCCCGGACACCGCCAGGCTCGCCCCCACCAGCATCGCGAGGATCGCCCGCGGCAGGCGCTCGGCGCCGACGACAAGATGGCCGGTCGAGGTGGGGTCGTAGGCAAACAGCGCGTCGATCACCACACCCGGCGGGGTATCGAACGGGCCCACCGCCAGACTGCCGGCGAAGCCGGCGATCACCAGGACGAACGCCACGAGCAGGCCCGCCAGCCTGGCGGTGCGGGAGCTCAGCACGACGCGCAGTCCGGGTCGGCCCCGAGTGGGGACAGGCCGTAGTGGGCGTAGAGCGCGTCGAGCATGCGGTTGGCGGCCAGATAGCCCCCGCCCATGTTCCAGATCACCGGGTCGACCCGGAACACCGCCTGATTCCTCGTGGCCTTGAGCTGCTGCCAGAGCGGGTGTCGGGTCCACTTGCGGTAGGTGTCCATGACGGCCGGGTCCGAGGCGACCATGAACACGAAGATTGCCTCCGCATCCATGGCGGGAATGCTCTCCTGGCTCGTCAGCTTGATGCCCCAGCCGGCGTGCTGCTGCGCGGCGGGGCGGCGAAAGCCCAGCTCGTCGAGGACGGTGCGGGCGAAGCCGCCGTAATAGATCCGGGCGTGATTGCTGCGGAAGCTGACCACGGAAACGGTGGGCGGCCAGCGCTCGCCCAGGCGCCGCGCCATCTTCGTGCGGAAGTCCGTCACCCGCCGCCGCCAGTGCTGCAGCAGCCGCGCTGCCCGGGCCTCGCGGCCGGTGGCCCGGGCCATCAGCCGGAGCAGCGCCTTGAAGTCGTAGAGCTCCTCGGCGATGACGGTGGGCGCGATACGCGAGAGCAGGGGGGCGATCAGGGTGTGGCGGTTGCGGGCCCCGACGATCAGGTCGGGATGGAGCAGGGCGATGCCCTCCAGGTCCGGCTGGGTTTCCAGGCCGAGGTAGCGGACGTCCGTCAGCTTCGCCCGGAGATAGTGATACATCGGCCGCTCGATCCAGGACTCCACGACACCGACCGGCGCCAGCCCCAGGGCGACGGCGGTGTCCGTCGCGCCCTGGAACAGGGTCACGACACGTTCCGTGGGCGCCGCCGGTGCCCGCGGCGTGTCAGCCGGCGTCCGCGCGCCCGCCAGCAGCGGCAACGCCATGACGAGCATGACTAGCGCGCGCACGGCGGCGCCGGCGGGACGGCCGTTGGAGAAGCGATCAGGGTGGCTGGGCCGCATGGGTGAGGTCGGGGATGTATCGCAAATTGAAAATGAGAATGAAAAATAATAACATCCCCGTCCTCGTGATCGCGAGCCGATTTCCCCCTCACTCTGACCAGACGCCCCTATGGCACCATCGCGGAAGTCCGACGCCACACACCGCCTCGAGGGCCGGGCACTGGAAGTCGCCTACGGCGACCAGCCGATCCTGCACGGCGTGGATTTCCGGGTGGAGGACGGCCGCGTCACCGTCCTGCTGGGGCCCAACGGCAGCGGCAAGTCGACACTGCTCAAGACGCTGGCCCGCACGCTCTCCCCCCGCGCCGGGCAGGTGGTGCTGGATGGCCACCTGATCCACCGGCAGTCGACCCGGATGGTCGCCCGCAAGCTCGGCATGCTGCCGCAGAGCGCCACGGCGCCGGAGGGGCTCACCGCCCGCGAGCTGGTGGCGCTGGGGCGCTTTCCCTACCAGACACTCTGGCGGCAGTGGACACGCGGTGACGAGGCGGCCGTGGACGGGGCCATGGAGACGGCCGGCGTCACCGCGCTGGCGGACCGGCCCGTCGACGAGCTCTCCGGCGGCCAGCGCCAGCGCTGCTGGATCGCCATGGTGCTGGCGCAGGGCACGGACCTGATCCTGCTGGACGAGCCGACCACCTTCCTGGACCTCAAGGTCCAGGTGGACCTGCTGGAGCTGCTGGTCAAGCTCGCCCACGACCACGGCCGGACACTGCTGATGGTGCTCCATGACCTCAACCTGGCGGCCACCTACGCCGATACCCTCGTCATGCTGAAAGCGGGGCGCATCGAGCACTGCGGCACACCGGGAGAGGTCTTCACGGCCGCCCGGCTGAAACAGGTGTTCGACCTGGATAGCCGCATCATCCACGACGCCGAGAGCGGTCGGCCGATCTGCGTCCCCAGGGCGGCCGGTCCGGGCCGTCCCGGGGCGTTGTAGGGCGACCGCGTGGCCGCGACCGAACGCGTATTCTGCGCCGTCCAGGGCCGGGCGGCGGGGGACCCGATAGCGGGCACGGGGAAACATGCCCACCGCAATCTCCTGATCAGCTGGCCCATCGGCAAATGGACGCGCAGCCTGCGGCGTGCCAGCGACATGAGCGAGGCCGTCCTCGATCGTGTCGAGGCGGTGTTCGCCACGGGGCGGCGGGTCAACCTGATCCATCGCCGCCAGCAGTCGGCGGAGCGTCACCGCATCTACCTGATGCCGGAAAACCTCGCGGTGGACGTCGACCGGGAGCGCCTCCCGGACTTCCTGGACGCGCTGCTGGGCGACGCCCCGCTCGAACCATGGGGCGCCGTCACCGCCCCGAGCCCCCTGATCCTGTGCTGTACGCACAGCAAGAAGGACAAATGCTGCGCCAAGTTCGGCAGCGCGGCCTATCGCCTGCTGGCCGACGCCGCCGCGGCGTCCGGGCATGCCTTCGAGGTCTGGCAGAGCTCCCACCTCGGGGGCTGCCGCCTGGCGGCCACCGCCATGGTGTTCCCCTCCACCCGCAAATACGGCCGCATCGGCGAGGCGGATATCCTGCCGTTATTCGAGGCGGAGCGGTGCGATCGCCCCTATCCCCCCTGTTACCGCGGCAATTCGGCCCTGACCCCGCTGGAGCAGTGTGCGGAGGTGGCCGCCCTGAACTGGCTTGCCCGGCGGGATATCCACGCCCGCGTTGAAACCGCGTGTGCCGACCCGGAGACCGAGGGTGAGGGGGCCGCGACCGTGCGGGTGCGCTGGCGCAGTGCGCGTGCGCAGGGCCAGGTCGCCGTAACCTGCGTGACAGGCACGGTGAGCCGCTTCGACACCTGCGCCGACATCGGTCCGGACGGCCCAACAGCGAGCGCCGTATGGCTGGCACGGCACATCGAACCCGTCGCGGGCTGACCGGGTTTCCCGCCAGGTTGGCCCGGCGGATTGCGTCATACACGGTGCCGGCGCCCGAGCCGGAGGGGCCGAACGGCGGCTTCCCGGCCCGGTTCGAAGCGGAGGTTCCCCGGCTTCATCCATGGGCGTTGCGCGACGTACCGGGTTAATCACTGGATGGGTAACGCTGAGCCGGTTTTCGACTCGACGACAGCCGGGGCGTTCGTGAAGGCGCTTGCCACCGCCGTCGTTCTGGTGCCTTATCTGTTCGTTTCCAGGCGGGGCGGGGTGACCCTCGTAAGGGAGGCTGACAGGCAGGCGTCGCCGAGCGCTGTGAGCGCGGAGTGAATTTATCATCGGGCCCCGAATAGCGAGGCAGGCAGGCTATGGAAGAGTATCGGTTTCGGCTGGCTCGTGAAGACGACCTTTCGTCTCTCGTCGGTATGCTCGCCGACGACGATCTGGGCAGGACTCGCGAGTCGCCGGGCTCACCGCTCGATGGTGGCTATCGCGCCGCCTTTGAATCGATTCAGGTCGATCCGAACAACGAGCTCGTGGTCTGCGAATCGGGCGACGAGCTGCTCGGTATGCTGCAGATCACCTACATCCCCTACCTGACGTATGTCGGGAGCTGGCGCGCCCTGATCGAGGGCGTCCGCGTGTCCGCCTCGCACCGGGGGCAGGGGATTGGTCGCAGGCTTTTCGAGTGGGCCATCGATCGGGCCAGGGAGAAAGGCTGTGTGATCGTGCAGCTCACGAGCGACAAAAAGCGGCCGGACGCCATTCGTTTCTACGAACGCTTGGGCTTCAGAGCCTCGCATGAAGGCATGAAGCTCTGGTTCGACTGAGCCCGTCCGCGGTACCGCCGTGAACCGCACGGTGCCTGTTGCAACGGTCCGGTGCGTTGAGCCACCAGAGGGAACAGCATGGCTCGAAGACCCTGTGAGCATCGTTCAGGCCTGCAGCACAAACCATCCGCCGGCGCGAGCAGAGCGCTGTCCGTGCCGCGGCGGCAGGCCGGTTTCATCCGGTGAGACACGGCCATCCCGCATATATCCCTCACGCCGCAATGTCCGTGAATAGCCCCGTCCGCATTACGTTATCCGGCCGTCACGTCTCCGGCGCGCGTATTGGCGCCCTGTCGGGGCAAGCAGGGAAGACCACGCTTGATGTCCTTATCCCCAGACTTGTGAAGGGACTCGTCAATGGCTTTTGACGATATCGAGCGCAAACGGATCGAGCGCGCCCAGGCACGCGACATCGAGAAGGTGCCGCGATAAGCAAATCGGCCTAGAGCACGGCGGCCAGCGGGCTCTTAACCGCCCGGCCGCCGCGCTCGACGACGTGGGTGTAGATCTGCGTGGTGCGCACGTCCGTGTGTCCGAGCTGTTCCTGGACCGTGCGGATATCCGCACCGCGCTCGAGCAGATGGGTAGCAAAGGAATGCCTGAGGGTATGGCAGCTCGCCGGCTTGACGATGCCAGCCGCGCGAACCGCCCGGCGGACCGCCTTCTGAACGGCACTTTCATCCGCGTGGTGCCGGCGGCGGGCGAGGCTGCGCGGATCCTGGCTGATCCGCTCCGCCGGAAAGACGTACTGCCAACCCCACTCCCAGGGCGCCTTCGGGTACTTGCTCGCCAGCGCATGCGGTAGATACACGGAGGCACAGCCCGCCCGAATATCCTGCTCGAAGAGGTTCCGCCGCCACTGCAGATGCCGCTGAAGTGGCTGGATCAATTCATCGGACAACGTAACGATGCGGTCTTTTCCACCTTTGCCGTCCCTTACGAAAATCGCGCGGTGCGCGAAGTCCAGATCCTTCACGCGCAGCCGAACACTCTCCATGAGTCGTAGCCCCGAACCGTATTGCAGACACGCGATGAGCCAGTGAACGCCGGATAGCCCACGAAGCACCCGGCCAACCTCATCCGGTGTGAGGACAACCGGTAATTTGCGAGACGGCTTCGCCCTCACGAGATCGCCGATCTCACCGAGCGGTTGTTCGAGCACCTTGTCGTAAAGAAACACCAGGGCATTGAGCGCCTGATTCTGCGTCGCCGCGGCTACACTTCCAGTGGTTGCCAGGTCGGTGAGAAATGCCGCGACTTCCGCCGCGCCCATATCTTGCGGGTGGCGCTTGTCATGGTACAGGATGAACCGACGGATCCAGCCCAGGTACGCCTCTTCCGTGCGAATACTGTAGTGGCGCACCCGGATCGCGGCACGCACACGATCGAGAAAGGGAGAGCTCTTCCGTGACATTCTGTCGCCCCTCCATGGACTACTGTATATATGTACAGTATCCGGCCGACCAGTGGCGCGCAAGCGCGCATTGCGGCAAGTGTCCGCCTATCACGCTGCCCACGCGCCGCATGCGGCGGCTGGTGGATGCCGGAGCGCCCGGCTGGCGCCGCTCTGCAGCCATCCCGCACAGACAGCGAAGGGGCCTGGCACATGCGGATTATGCGGACAAAGTCCGTGTTATAACGCGGACGACGTCCGCCTATTAGCTGTTATGCCCTTGAGGCACCTGTTGGAATAGCGCGACTTGGCGAGTAATGAGGGGGTCATGAGCTACCTGGATGAATTCATAGAATCCATGCGTTTCGCCGCAGACCTGAGCGGCGCTGGCACCGTGGCGGCCCATGACTTTGAGGCGTTAAGGAACTATTACCGTGATGCTGCTAACAATCAAAATCTCGCAAAGTTTGTGCAAGGCCCTTTTCTGCAGCTCGCGAAGCAATTCATATCAAATACGCCATATAACGTCGCGGACCAATGCCATAGCGTAAGCCAGCAATTCTTTGACCGATGCCATGATATTGGTATCGCGGAGAATTGCGGTCTTGCCATAACGGTGGGAAATATTGAATTCAAAGGAAGAGAAGTCTATCCGACTTCGAGAGAACATGTCGCAAGCACGTTGGAGACGGGATTTTCGCCGGACAGCCCGCTCGACCTGCATGTGTGGATAACAACGGTCAATATGTTCGTGCTTGATTTGACCGTAATTCCAACCTTGTTGAGCAAGGGGCTGGCCCGCCCTAAGGACTTTAAGGGGAAAGAGGTCCTGGTGGCGAAGCATGGCATCAAGAAGTCGTTGCGATACCGACCAATACTTCATGATGACCGGTTTATGTACAAGGTAGACCGGATCGCGGGATTTGCATAACCATTGCATACAGGCGACCGCCTGTGGCGGCGCCTGATGCAAACGTTATGTCCCTTAAGGAAAGGAGGCGCAATGATTGATGTCTCATTCGAAATAAACGGCAAGAAAGTCAATCCGGACAAAATTGGCGATGCATTGGAGGCTGCGGCCCTAAAGAGCATTTCCGAGCAAATAAAGGACAAGCTACGCGGCGTGAAATGCCCGGAGCACGGAGAATCGCCAAAGGTAAAAGTGCAAGGACGTAACCTAGACAACTTAAGCTTCGAGGTCTCTGGATGTTGCGACGCACTCATTGAACGGGTGAAGGAAAAGCTTTCATAAAACATAACAACAGCTTCGAGTGCGACCTCGGAAAGCGCTGGTGACCTTGCCCGGCTGAATTGGACACGTTCACGCGGCCAGTTTCCCGAAGGCGGCCGGTGATTGAAAGCCCAGCGC
>NZ_WNXE01000830.1:0-740 GCF_010993615.1 Arhodomonas sp. KWT
ATCACCGCGCCTTCCTCGACGATCACGCCTTCGACGATCTCCGAGCGGGCGCCGATGAACACGTTGTCCTCGACGATGGTGGGGTTGGCCTGCAGCGGCTCGAGTACGCCGCCGATGCCGGCACCGCCGGAGAGATGAACGCCCCGGCCGATCTGTGCGCACGAGCCCACGGTGGCCCAGGTGTCGACCATGGTGCCCTCGCCGACATAGGCGCCGATGTTGACGTAGGAGGGCATGAGCACGGCGCCGGGGGCGATATAGGCGCCGCGGCGGGCGATCGCCGGCGGGACCACGCGCACGCCGGAGTCGCGCAGCTCGGTGCTGTTGTAGTCGGCGAACTTGAGCGGGACCTTGTCGAAGTAGTTGGTCACTCCGCTGCGCATGACCTGGTTGTCGTTGAGCCGGAACGACAGCAGCACGGCCTTCTTGAGCCACTCGTTGACCTGCCACTCGTTCCCCACCTTCTCGGCGACGCGGGCCTCGCCGCGGTCGAGCATCATCAGTGCGCGATCCACCGCTGCGCGCAGCTCCGGTGCGCCGGAGTCGGGGCGGATGTCGGCGCGGCTCTCGAACGCCGCCTCGATGGTGGACTTGAGCTGCTCCATTGTGCCTCCTCGTTGAATCGGGTTCGGGCCGCGCGTGCGGCACGCACGGCCGGGATCGGAAACCGCTGGACGCCTAGACGCCGTCCGCGCGGGCCATGATATCGGCGTCGTCGTCGACGATCTCCAGCAGCGCGG
>NZ_WNXE01000831.1:0-740 GCF_010993615.1 Arhodomonas sp. KWT
CCGAAGCTCACCGGCACGTGCTCCAGCGCGATCCTGTCACCCATGCGCTCCTGCCAGTCGGCGAGCAGCGGATGGAAATCGTTGCAGTGCGGGCAGCCATAGGAGAAGAACTCGCGGACCTGCACACCGCCCTCGGTCTCGACGGGCTGTGGCTGATCCAGCACCCGGTACTCATTGCCCGCCTGGGGCGCGGCCATCGCGCTGCCGGTGCCCAGCACCAGCGCCGCAAGCATCGTCATCATCCACCGTGCCATCAAGAGCGTCCCCCTTGTTGTCGTCTCACAAGCGCGGTTCATGCAGGAGACCGTGTCATCCGCCGACGGTTCCCGTCCAGCCGCGACGGGAGCCCCGGACGCAAAAGGGGGCGGCCACCGGACCGCCCCCTTTCGTCACGTTCACCGAACGCGGCCTCCGGATCACTCGCCGGAGGCGGTCTCACCGTCCGTCTTGCGGTACAGCCCCGAGGCGAACGACGCCACGGCCTTGATCTGGTCGTCACTAAGACGCGAGGCAACGGCGGTCATGATCTCCGCCTTGGGGTAGCCACTGCGCTTGCCGGCACTGTAGGCCTGAAGCTGGGTCACCAGGTAGGTCGCCTTCTGACCGCCGATCTTGGGATAGCCCGCGCCCTCCATGCCGGCGCCGGTGGGCCCGTGGCAGCCACTGCAGGCCGGCACGTTACGCTCCGGCACGCCACCACGCCAGATGTGCTCGCCCTGATCGGCCAGGGACTTGTCGGC
>NZ_WNXE01000832.1:0-739 GCF_010993615.1 Arhodomonas sp. KWT
ATGACGTCCTGGCTGGGTACGTCCATGGTGATCAGGCGCAGATCCACCTTCACCGCCTGCTGGATGACCGGGAAGACGAGCCGCAGGCCGGGGCCCTTGACCTTCCAGAAACGGCCGAGCATGAACACGACGCCGCGCTCATACTCCCTGAACACGCGGAACGCGGAGATCACCACCGCGAGCACGATGGCGATAGCAATCAGCACGGGGATACCCATCGAGGCCTCCTTGACGGCATGGGCGTCGCTAGTGGTTCCGGCGGTCGTCTCCCTCCCGAGCGATCCGGATGCCGGACCGCACTGCTCACCGCACAGATAGCGCTGCTACACTGCGCGACTCGCATGCGGCCCTGAGGCACACGGTACGCTCGCCGCGGGACGCCGCCTCTGGGAAGATTAGTTCCTTCGCCGGCCCAAGCATAGCCACTGCACCCGATGACGGATACCACCTTTCTGCTCTACGTCCGCCCCGGTTTCGAGGGCGATCTCGCCGCGGAGCTCACCGATATGAGCGCCCGGATCGAGGCACCGGGCTACTGCGAGGCGCGGCCGGACACCGGCTTCGTGCTGTTTCACGCCGTGGACGCCGACGCGGCAGAGCGACTGTGGACCGCCCTGGACTGGCGCCGGCTGATCTTCGCGCGGCAGTGGCTGCGCCTTCATGCCACCATAACCGGCCTGCCCGGGAACGACCGTGCCGGTCCCATCGCCGAGGCGGCTGAGGATCTCCAGGCCGTCGG
>NZ_WNXE01000833.1:0-739 GCF_010993615.1 Arhodomonas sp. KWT
GGCGACATGAGGAAATCCCAGAACGCGCGGAAGCTCCTGCCCTGATCGGACTCGGCGATGACGTCCTGCTCGCCGAAAACCTCATCCAGGAGCTCGCCGCGACCGCCGGACCAGGTAGCGATGCGCTCGCGCACGGCCCGGTCGAGTTCGCGAAAATTCTGCTCCACCTGGCGGAAATCCGCGAGCAACGCCCGCGCGGTCCCCGTGGCCTGTAGGAAACGCTCGCGCAGCCGGGTGGGGTCCATGAGCTCGAGCTCGCCGGCCTCGAGCCGCTCGATCTGCGCGTCGAGCTCCGCGCGCTGGCGCTGAAGCTCCGCGATGCGGGCCCGGGGATCCGTCTCCGCGCCCTGGACCAGCTCGCGGAGCAGGTCGAAGACCGTGCGTAGGCGCGACTCGGCACCGACGAACTGGACCCGCTCCTCCAGTCCCACGACCCACTGGATGGCCTTCTCCGTGGCGGGCATGAGGTCATAGTGAGGCTCGTCGCTGTCCGTGGGGTAGTAGCGACGCAGCCAGCCCCGGTCGTCTCCGACCCAGTCGTTGAGATAATCCAGCGCCGCCCGCGGGAAGGCATCCTCGCCCTCGCTCTCGCGCAGATGGAAAAGGTAGTCCTCCAGCTGCGCAGCCAGCTCCTGCTCGCCCAGGGCCCGGACGTTGGGGCGGATAAAGGCGTGGTGGAGAAAGCCGACGATCAGGGGCGCGCTGTCGGCGGTGAGCAGCCGCCACGCCGGATGATTGC
>NZ_WNXE01000834.1:0-739 GCF_010993615.1 Arhodomonas sp. KWT
GGCGACATGAGGAAATCCCAGAACGCGCGGAAGCTCCTGCCCTGATCGGACTCGGCGATGACGTCCTGCTCGCCGAACACCTCCTCCAGGAGCTCGCCGCGGCCGCCGGACCAGGTAGCGATGCGCTCGCGCACCGCCCGGTCCAGCTCGCGGAAGTTCTGTTCCACCTGGCGGAAGTCCGCCAGCAGCGCCCGGGCGGTGCCAGTGGCCTGAAGGAAACGCTCGCGCAGCCGGGTCGGGTCCATCAGCTCCAGCTCACCGGCCTGAATGCGCTCGATCTGCGCGTCGACCTCCGCGCGCTGGCGCTTCAACTCATCGATGCGAGCCTGGGGATCGGTCTCCGCGCCCTGAACCAGCTCGTGGAGAAGATCAAAGACCGTGCGCAAGCGCGACTCGGCACCGACGAACTGCACTCGCTCTTCCAGTCCCACCACCCACTGTATGGCCTTCTCCGTGGCGGGCATGAGGTCGTAGTGGGGCTCGTCGCTGTCCGTGGGGTAGTAGCGACGCAGCCAGCCCCGGTCGTCTCCGGCCCAGTCGTTGAGATAATCCAGCGCCGCCCGCGGGAAGGCATCCTCACCCTCGCTTTCGCGCAGATGGAAAAGGTAGTCCTCCAGCTGCGCCGCCAGCTCCTGCTCGCCCAGGGCCCGAACGTTGGGGCCGATAAAGGCGTGGTGGAGAAAGCCGACGATCAGGGGCGCGCTGTCGGCGGTGAGCAGCCGCCACGCCGGATGATTGC
>NZ_WNXE01000835.1:0-737 GCF_010993615.1 Arhodomonas sp. KWT
CGCCAGAAGAAGATGGCGGTCGGCGGCAGGTCGACCACCGTCGCCATCCGTGTACCGATGAACCCCGAGCTCCAGCACACCACCAGGCCGACGGCGATCAGCACCGGTGCGAGCGTCATTCCCATGACAGCCCCCTCGTTTCGGATGAGGTCCGTCATGCTGCCCGGTCCTGATACACTATAAAATCTATATTGTATTAACCGACAGTTTAATGACCATAAACCTAACCCATGACCGTACCCTCGATATCGACCTGCTGCGCACGTTTCATCTGGCCTGCGCACTGGGCACGCTGCGGGCGGTCGCCGAGCGGCGGCATTTCACGCTCGGGGCGGTCAGCCAGCAGATCAAGCGCCTGGAGCACCAGCTTGGCCGCACGCTGCTGGTGCGCTCGCGCAGCGGGGTATCGCTTACCGCCGAGGGCGCCCGGCTGCGGGCCCAGTCCGCGACCCTGCTCGACGAGCACGACACCCTGATCCACCGCCTCATCGACCGGCCCGCCGCCGGCGTGGTCCGGCTCGGCCTGCCGGAGGAATACGTCCCCGCCCTGCTGGGCAGCGTCCTGCCGGACCTGGCGCGGTCCCATCCGGACCTCCACCTGCATGTGCGCACGGACACCAGCGGCACCCTGCGGCATCTGGTGGACACCGGCACGCTGGACCTGGCCCTCGTCGTGGTGCCGGAGGCGCAGGCGCCGTCGCGGCATCGACTGTGGCGGACGCGGCCGGTCTGGGCCA
>NZ_WNXE01000836.1:0-736 GCF_010993615.1 Arhodomonas sp. KWT
CTGTCCGTCGGCCTCGAGGACGCGGACGACCTGATCGCCGACCTGGAGCAGGCGCTGGCCCGCGCGGGATAGGTGCTGCGGGAAGGGTAGGGGGCGGCGTGGGCGTTCGGCGGCGAAAGGCGATTGCACGACCGCTGTCCGCATTCGGGCGGGCTGCTCTTAGCGAGCTCGGCGGTGTATCAGGACGACGTATCCTGAGCTGACCAGCGTGCCGGTCGCCGCCATCGCGACGACCAGCCCGAGCGGCTGCGGCGTGCCGTCGGCGAGCAGCCCGACCAGGGCGGAGCCGACGACGCCGCTGCCATACTGGGTCGCGCCCACCAGGGCGGAGACCGCGCCGGCGCGCCGGGGAAAGTCCTCCAGTGCGCCCGCCATGGCATTGGCGATGATGAACCCGGTGGTCGAGACGAACGCGAACAGCGGTACGGCGATCCCCCAGAGCCCGCCCCAGCCCGTGGTGGCGTTCACCCCGGTGACCGCCGCGCAGCCAAAGGCCGCCAGCGATCCCGCGAGTAGCATCCGGTTCACGCCGAAATACCGCACCAGACGCGCGTTGACGAGGTTGGTGGTCATGATGCCGATCACGCCGGCACCGAAGAGAAAACCGTAGAGCCTGTCCGGCACGCCGTAGTAGTCAATGTACGCGAACGGCGTCCCGGCAATATAGGCGAACATGCCGCCGTAGAAACACCCGCCCACGCCGACGTAGCCGAGCAGGTGCCGGTGGCGAATGAGC
>NZ_WNXE01000837.1:0-734 GCF_010993615.1 Arhodomonas sp. KWT
CAGGTCGCCGCCCTGATCGAGGACGACGCCAAGGTCGAGGTCGAGACCACCGCCGTGGTACCGGACTGAGCCGTCCCGCGGCGCGCCGCCGCGGGATGCGGCGGCGCGTCAACGAAAACACTTTGCATATAAAAAAGTAAAATCTAAACTTTTGTCCCGTAACGCGGCTGACCGCCGCTGACGGGACGGATAACGACAATGCGGCCGCCGGGCCGCCACCCCACGTGGAGACCACCGCCCACGTGCGGCCCCGGACGGCACGCGGACAAGGGGAGAGAGGAGCAATGACGCGCCCGCTGCGGGATACGTTCGCGGACGAGCACCTGCCGCCACCGTCGCAATGGCCGGTCCTCGACCTGTCGCACCCGGCCTATCACTTCCCGGACCGGTTCAACTGCGTGACCGAGCTGCTCGACCGCTGGATCGAGCGCGGCCATGGCGGGCACCGCTGCCTGCTCACGCCGGATGCCACCTGGTCCTATAACGACCTCCACGAGACGGTGAACCGCCTCGCCAACTACCTCGTCTCCGGGATGGGGATGGTGCCGGGCAACCGCGTACTGCTGCGCGCCCCCAACAATCCGATGATGGTGGCCGCCTACCTGGCGGTGATGAAGGCCGGAGGCATCGCCGTGGGCACCATGCCCATGCTGCGCGCCGGCGAGCTGGCGCCGATCGTGGAAAAGGCGCGGATCACTCACGCCCTGTGCGACATCCGCCTCGCCGACGAGCTG
>NZ_WNXE01000838.1:0-734 GCF_010993615.1 Arhodomonas sp. KWT
CTGGACGTCTCCCTGCGCGGGGCGGTCTCCATCGCCCGGCGGCTGCAGGACCCGCTCGCCGAGCTGGTGAAGATCGATCCGAAGTCCATCGGCGTCGGCCAGTACCAGCACGACGTCAGCCAACTCGCACTTGCGCGCAAGCTCGACGCCGTGGTCGAGGACTGCGTGAACGCCGTGGGCGTGGACCTCAACACCGCCTCCGCGGCGCTGCTCGCGCGGGTCTCCGGGCTGACCACGGCGCTGGCCGAGCGCATCGTCGAGCACCGCGACGGCAACGGCCCGTTCCCGGACCGGAAGTCGCTGATGGCGGTGCCACGCTTCGGCGCCAAGACCTTCGAGCAGGCGGCGGGCTTCCTGCGCATCCGCGACGGCGACCAGCCCCTGGACGCCTCCGCGGTCCACCCCGAGGCCTACCCGGTGGTCGAGCGCATCCTCACCGAGACCGGCGGCGGCATCGCCGAGCTGATCGGCAACAGCGAGCTGCTCGGCGGCCTGGACCCGGCCAAGTTCACCGACGAGCGCTTCGGCCTGCCCACGGTCACCGATATCCTCGCCGAGCTGGACAAGCCCGGGCGCGACCCGCGCCCGGCCTTCCGCACCGCAACCTTCCGCGAGGGCGTCGAGCGCCCGGAGGACCTGGAGCCGGGGATGGTGCTTGAGGGCACCGTCACCAACGTCACCAACTTCGGGGCCTTCGTCGACGTCGGCGTCCACCAGGACGGGCTGGTGCACAT
>NZ_WNXE01000839.1:0-732 GCF_010993615.1 Arhodomonas sp. KWT
GAGCTCTGGCTGGAATACCCGGACACCAATACGGGCAAGGGACTCTCGCGCCTGTGCCGCAGCCTGCGCGGGCCGCTTCAGCGTGCGCTGCGGGCACAGGGGGTACGTACGGGCGTCGAGGGTGCGCCGCGGCTGCATGTCTTCCTCACCGAGGACCCGGCCCTGAGCGCCCGCGTCGCGCTCTCCCGGCCCGGGGACAGTGCGCCCTGGCCCCTGGGTATCCCCCGTCTGAGAATGCCCCGGGACGCGCCGTCGCGCTCCACCCTCAAGCTCGATGAGGCGATCCAGTCCCTGATGCGCGACGAGGAGCGGGCCCGCTGGCTGCGCCCCGGCGCACGCGCCGTCGATCTGGGCGCGGCCCCCGGGGGCTGGAGCTGGCAGCTCGCGCGGCGCGGCCTGCACGTGACCGCCGTTGACAACGGGCCGATGGCGCCGTCGCTGCTCGCCGACGGCATGGTCGAGCACGTCCGCGCCGACGGTTTCCGCTACCGCCCGGCCCGCCCCGTGGACTGGGTGGTCTGCGACATCGTCGACCAGCCCCACCGCATCGCCGCGCTGATGGCGGCGTGGCTGGACCGGGGCGACGCGCAGGCGGCGATATTCAACCTCAAGCTACCGATGAAACGCCGTTACCAGGCGGTTGCCGACGCCCTGGCGACACTACGGGGCCAGGCCGGTGCGGACCGGGACATCGCCGTAAAGCATCTCTATCACGACCGCGAGGAGGTCACC
>NZ_WNXE01000083.1:0-3874 GCF_010993615.1 Arhodomonas sp. KWT
ATCCATCAGCCAGGTCTTGCCCCGGCCGACACTGCCCCAGAGGTACACGCCGGTCTCCGGCTCCACGGTCTCCGGCGCGCCGCGCAGCCGCCGCCACAGCCCGCCGAGCCCCCCGCCGGCCGGCTCCGGCCGCGGGCCGGCGGCGCACAGTCGCTGGTAGAGCCCCTCGAGGGCATCCACCGCCCGGGCCTGGGCGGGATCGTGCACGAAATCGTCGCGTCGCAGCGCCTGCTCGTAGCGCGCGCGGGGACTGCCCATTCTGCCTCCTGGTTGGACGGATCCGGTCAACCGGGCCCCGAATGCCGGGGGACACGCGCGTCGGGAGCACGCCGGGCCGGACCACGCGCGCGGCATTGCCGTTGAACGGATCGGCAAGTATGTCGGGACGGCCTCAGGCGCTGAGGTCCAGGCGGCCGCCGAGACGCATGAGCTCGCCGCCGGTCATGGCGGCGACCTCGGCGTAACGGCCGGTGGGCCCACCGCCCGCCGCATCGCCGGCGGGGGTATCACGCTGCACCAGCGCGCCGTTGCCGCCGCGGGCGAGCTCCGCGCGGGCGTCGTTCGCCCGCGCCGCTGCGGCGGCCGCGATACGGCGGTCGGCCGCCGACGGCGACGCCGGCGCCAGCGCCGCATGACGGACCTGCTGCATCTTCTGCAGGGTCGCGCCGGGCGATTCCTCACGGGAGAGATCCAGCGCCACCTCGCCGCTGACGGCATAGCGCTGGCCGTCAGGGCCGCGCCGGTAGTCATAGCTGATGGCACCGGCGTGGGCGCCGCCAGCCGCCTGATGCGCCCGCTCGTGGGCGCGCACCTCGCGATCCCTGACGGCGAGCTCGCGCGCCCGGCCCATTGCCCGGACATCGGTGCGCTGGCCATTGCCGATGGATACTGCCGGTGGACCGATAGATGCCATGACCGTTCGCCGGCGCCTGCCCCGAAGGGGTCATTATTCACGCCCCCGGCCACGAGGCAAGGGCCGTGCATTGCCTGATTCCGCCAGTTCTCGTAACTTACTAATCTTCTCAGAACAATTGTCATGCGTCAGCCGATCCGTCCGCCGACGCGGCAGGACGCACGAGCCGCCCGGTGTGGCCGGGCGACATGCGCGCTGGACAACGCGGCGGCGGCGCACGGACCGGCCCGGCGGGAACGGCGGCGCCGCAGCCGCTCGACGTGAGCCGCGCGGGCGCGGATGCGCCCGGCCTCCGACCCGCTCCGGCACACGACAATACCTTTGAGAAGAGCCAGTTAATCCGTTTCGGAAACGCTCGTCCCCGAGCACCATCCGCTCACGCCGAGAAAGCCAGCGAGGAACAACCATGGCCGACAACCGCCGAAGCCGAGTGATCACACAGGGGGTGGCACGCACGCCCAACCGGGCGATGATGCGTGCCGTGGGCTTCACCGACGAGGACTTCGACAAGCCCATCGTCGGTGTCGGTAACGCCCACTCCACCATCACCCCCTGCAACCTCGGCATCGGTGCCCAGGCCGAGCGCGCGGAGGCCGCGCTCAAGCGTGCCGGCGCGATGCCGGTGAAGTTCGGCACCATCACCATCTCCGACGGCATCTCCATGGGCACCGAGGGGATGAAGTTCTCGCTGGTCTCCCGCGAGGTCATCGCCGACTCCATCGAGACCGTCTGCAACGGCCAGCGCCTGGACGGGATCCTCGCCACCGGCGGCTGCGACAAGAACATGCCCGGCGCCATGATCGCCCTGGCCCGGCTGAACATCCCCGGCATCTTCGTCTACGGCGGCACCATCAAGCCCGGCTACTACGAGGGCCGCACGCTCAACCTGGTGAGCGCCTTCGAGGCGGTGGGCCAGCATGCGGCGGGCAACATGTCCGACGAGGAGCTCAACGCCATCGAGAAGAACGCCTGCCCGGGCGCCGGCTCCTGTGGCGGAATGTACACGGCCAACACCATGTCGTCGGCGTTCGAGGCCATGGGCATGAGCCTGCCGGGCTCCTCCACCGTCGCCGCCGAGGACGATGAGGCCCGCGAGGTGGCCGAGCGCGCCGGCGAGGTGCTGGTCGACGCGATCCGCCACCAGCGCCTGCCCCGCGACATCATGACCCGCAAGGCATTCGAGAACGCCTTCACCCTGGTGATGGCGGTGGGCGGCTCCACCAACGCGGTGCTCCACCTGCTCGCGATCGCCCAGGCCGCCGAGGTGGACTTCTCCATCGACGACGTCGAGCGCATCCGCCAGCGGGTGCCGGTGCTCTGCGACCTCAAGCCCTCCGGCACGTACCTGGCGACGGAGTTCCACGCCGTCGGCGGCACCCCGCAGGTGCTCAAGATCCTCCTTGCCAACGGCCTGCTCCACGGCGACTGCCTGACCATCACCGGCGAGCCACTGGCGGACCTGCTCGCGGACGTGCCCGGGCAGCCGCCAGCGGAGCAGTCCATCATCCACCCCTTCAGTGACCCGGTCTACGAGCACGGCCACCTCGCCATCCTCCGCGGCAACCTCGCCGAGGAAGGCGCCGTGGCCAAGGTCACCGGCATCAAGAAGCGCCGCATCAGCGGCCCGGCGCGGGTGTTCGACTCCGAGGAGGAGGCCATGGAGGCCATCCTCGCGGACCGGATCCAGGCGGGCGATGTGCTGGTGATCCGCTACGAGGGGCCGAAGGGCGGCCCCGGCATGCGCGAGATGCTCGCCCCGACCTCGGCGATCATCGGCCGCGGGCTCGGCGACTCGGTGGGTCTGATCACCGACGGGCGCTTCTCCGGCGGGACCTACGGCATGGTGGTCGGCCACGTGGCGCCGGAGGCCGCGGTGGGCGGCACCATCGCCCTGGTCGAGGAGGGCGACACCGTGACCATCGACGCCGACCGCAACCTGCTCTCGCTGGACATCGACGAGGCCACCCTGGCCCGCCGCCGCGAGGCGTGGCAGCCGCGGCCACCGAACTACCGCCGCGGCGTGCTCGGCAAGTACGCGAAGCTGGTCAGCTCCGCGTGCTACGGCGCGGTCACCGACCGGGACCTCTTCCCGGAGCTGTGACCCGCCGCCCACCCGCCGGCCCGTGACGGGCCGGCGGGCTCAGCCGGACTGGATGATCCGGCGCAGGTCCGCGAGCACCGCCTCCACCGGGTCGCTGTCGCGGACCAGCAGCCGCGCCTCGCCGGCGCGGTTGAACACGAAAACCGCGCCGCTGTGGGAGACCACGTAGTTGCCGTCCTCGTCCGCCTCGCCGTAACCGTAGGTGACGCGGTAGCGCTTGTTCAGCGCCTTCAGCTGGTCCTGGGTCCCGGTCAGACCGATGAAGTCGCCGCCGAAGGCGCTGGTGTAGGCGCGCAGTCGCTCCGGCGTATCCCGCCGCGGGTCCACGCTCACGAACAGCACCTGCACGTCCCGGCGGGCGTCGTCGTCCAGCTCACCGAGGATCCGGCTCAGCCGCGCAAGGGTGACCGGGCAGACATCCGGGCAGAACGTGTAACCGAAGAACAGCAGCGTCACCTTGCCGCGATAGTCCTCCGCGGTGACCGACTGGCCGTTCTCGTCGGTCAGGCTGAAGGCAAGCTCGGGCATCATCCCGGAGATGTCCTTGGTGCGCCAGTCGCCGCTGGCGCAGGCCACCAGCACCAGGGCCAGCATCGCCGTCACCGCTGCCGTTCGCATCTCTCGCATGGGTCGGACCTCGATCGTTTTCCCGTAATCAGGTGGATGCCGTGGACGCCGGCGCGTTCCGCGCCCGGGCCGCGGCGCCCCGCTCATGGCGGTGCCAGAAGGCGAGCACGATGACCACGCCGAGCACGCTCATCATCGCCGACGGGATCCACGTAAGCGCGCCGCCAATGGTCTGGTCGGTGGAGGCGCTGATGGGCCAGGGGCGCCCGCAGACATCGTAGATCTGGTAGATG
>NZ_WNXE01000083.1:3970-12080 GCF_010993615.1 Arhodomonas sp. KWT
ATGTCGCTGTCGGCGAACACGATGTAGGCCCCGAGCACGATCTGGGGGAAGGCCACCGCCGCGAGCATCAGACAGCGCTTGCCGAAGCCGACGCTGTAGTGCCCCGGCCCCGGCGCCCGCGGATCCAGCGCCAGCCACCAGAACAGGATGCCGTCGACGGCCATGCTCCAGTTCATCAGCGCGTAGAGGTCGCGGCTGAGCATGGCATCGAAGTGGATCGAGGGGATCAGCCAGAAGTAGATCAGGCCGACGAACACGAGCGCGGCGACAGGCGGGAACTGCAACGTGCGGTAGACACACTGCACCGGCCGGGTCCGCCACAGCGGCCGGATCACCCGCTCGCGCAGCCCCGCCGGCGTGCCCGCGGCCAGCACCGGCAACGGATTGGCCAGGGCGATGAGCACCGCCGCCACGTGGTGGAGCACCAGGTGCTGGAGGCGATGGATGAAGAAGACGTACTGCGCATAGTAGTCGTAGCGGGTCTGGGTGACCGCATACATCAACGCCAGACCGAGCAGGAAGGCCGCCACCCGCCAGAAGCCGGGCCCGGCCCCGGCGGCCAGGCCGCGCAGGAACAGCACCAGCGCCCCGCCCACCACCAGGGTGACCAGGGGCTGCCACTCGTAGGGTGCCAACGCACCCAGTATTTCCGGGAATAAGGCCATTGCCGGGCGTAGACCACCGAAAGGAGCGGTGATGATAGCACCCGGGCGGGCAGCGGATCAGCCGGGGCCCGCCGTTCCCGGTGAAGGGACCGGCGGGCCCGGTGCGGAAGCGGCTGCCGCCGCTTACTTGTTCGGCTGCGGGGTCAGCCGGAGGTAGGGGCGCAGCTCCTTCCAGCCCTTGGGGAAGCGCTGCTTCGCGTCCTCGTCGGAGATGCTCGGGACGATGACGCACTCCTCGCCGTCGACCCAGTCCACCGGGGTGGCCACGCCGTAGTTGTCGGTAAGCTGCAGGGAGTCGATCACCCGCAGGATCTCGCCGAAGTTACGGCCGGTGGACGCCGGGTAGGTGATGGTGGCGCGGATCTTGTGGTTCGGGTCGATGATGAACACCGAACGCACGGTCGCCGAGGCGTCCGCGTTGGGGTGGATCATGTCGTAGAGCTCGGAGACCTTGCGGTCCTCGTCCGCGATGATCGGGAAATTGACCTGGGTACCCTGGGTCTCGTTGATGTCGTCGATCCACTTCTTGTGGTCGTCGACGGAGTCCACCGACAGCGCGATTGCCTTGACGCCGCGCTTGTTGAACTCGTCCTTGAGCTTGGCGGTGCGGCCGAGCTCGGTGGTGCACACCGGGGTGAAGTCCGCGGGATGGCTGTAGAGCACCACCCAGCTGCCGGCGCCCCACTCGTGGAAGTTGATCGTCCCCTCGGACGTGGACGCGGTGAAATCGGGGGCGGTGTCGCCGATGCGAAGTGCCATGTCGACCTCCTTGGATGTGTCCCTGTGACGTCGTTCGTGAAGAAGCCACTGCCGACTCTAGCAGCGGCCGCAATATAACAAAAAAGAATAATTCGTTTTAGGCTAACCTCTATCGGGAATATTCGTCACCCGCCCATGCAGCCGCTCTACGGCCTCCGCGGTGAACACCACGACATGAATGGTGCTCCGGTAGACCTGTCCCTGCGCACGCCGCTGCTCGATCCAGCCTCCGTGCCCGTCGGCGTCGAGGCGCAGGAAGTCCCGCCCCTCGAGCAGGCCGCCTTCACGGCGCAATGCCTTGAAGGCACGAAAGGCCGTGCCCTTCGGCCGCCCGAGCCACTCGTCGATCTGCCGCAGGGTGTACATCGCCGTACCCGCCACCGTCACGGAGACCGGCGGCGCCTGCGTCCGCGGATGCTGCATGACGTCCCTCCCGCCCCGTATACTGCCGGCAACGATGGGGGCGGAGCGACACCGGTACAAGGGGAATTATGGCCGTTTTTCAGGACTACGCCCTGTTTCTCGCCGAGCTGGCGACGATCGTGCTCGCACTCGTGGCCGTGATCGTGATCGCCACGCGCAGCCGGGGCGGACGCGGCGAACGCGACAGCCTGCGGGTACGCCGGCTCAACGAGCGCTACGAGGAGATGCGCCGGGGCATCGAGCGGGTCCTCGCCCCGTCGCGCAAGGCGCGGCGGCGACTGCGCCGGGAAGGCCGGCGCCAGCGCCGGCGGGGTGGCGGCGACGGCGAAGCCCGGCTGCCGCGGGTGTTCGTGCTCGACTTCGACGGCGACATCCGTGCAAGCGCCGTGGAGAACCTGCGCGAGGAGGTCAGCGCGGTGCTGCGGACCGCCCGCTCGGACGACGAGGTCGTGCTGCGCCTGGAGAGCGGCGGCGGCACGGTCCCGAGCTACGGCCTTGCCGCCTCCCAGCTCGCGCGCCTGCGCGAGAACGGCGTGCGCCTGACCGTGTGCGTGGACCGCATCGCCGCCAGCGGCGGCTACCTGATGGCGGCCGTTGCCGACCATATCGTCGCCGCCCCGTTCGCCATCGTGGGCTCCATCGGGGTGGTCGCCCAGCTCCCCAATCTCCACCGCCTGCTCAAGCGTCACGACGTCGACTACGAGCTGCATACCGCCGGCGAGTACAAGCGCACCCTCAGCGTGTTCGGCGAGAACACCGACGCCGGCCGGGCGAAGTTCCGCGAGGAGCTCGACGCGGTGCACGGACTGTTCAAGCAGCACATCGCCCGCTATCGCCCCGGCCTGAACGTCGCCCGGGTGGCCACCGGCGAGTACTGGCTCGGCAGCCAGGCGCGGGAACTGGGACTCGTGGACGCAGTGGGCACCAGCGACGACCTGCTGCTCGATCGCGCCGAGCGCATGGAGCTCATCGAGCTCACCTGGCAGCGCCGCGAGCCCCTGTCGCGACGACTGTCACTGGTCCTCGAATCGGCCCTGACCCGGCTGCGCGCCTGAGCCCTCACCCCGGCGTCAGGCGGCGCAGGGCGACGAAGCGCCCGTCGTCCCCGTAGGCGAGCTCGAAACGTCCATGGATGCCGTCATGGGTGGCGTGCCGGTGCAGCACGCTCGCCGGGAAACGCACACGGCGGCCGTCCTCGGCACGGGCCACGACATCCCGGGCGTCGCCGCGGTAATAGCTCAGCCACTCCGAACGCGAGATGGCGAGACGCAGGGTCAGCACCGGCATGCTCAGCCCCCCCGGCTCCGCGCGGGCAGCCCTACGGTCTCGGCAACCGCCACCGTCAGCACCAGGGCCGCACCGACCACGGCGAGCGGCGGGGGCACCTCGCCGAGCACCAGTGCGGCGGCGGTGATCCCGTAGACGGGCTGGAGACAGGAGATCATGCCCGCGCTCTTGGCCGGGAGATAACGCATGCTCGCCACGAACAGGCTGTGGGCGCAGGCGGTGAACACCGCACCGAGGAGTACCAGCAGCCCGGCGTCGGTGGTCGATGCGGGCGGCTGGACGAACGCCGCCAGGCACACGCAGATCACCACCAGCTGCCAGGCCATGGTCACGGTGCCCGGGTAGCGGGTGAGGTAGTGGCGGTGCAGCACGTTGCGCAGCGCGAACAGCAGCGCCGAGAACAGCCCCCAGAGGGCACCGGCGAGCTGGCCGGAGTCCAGCGAGAAGTCCGGCACCACCAGCGCCACGCCGGCGAGGGCGAGCACCGCGAGCGCGAGGTCCCGCGGGTGCCAGCCGCCTCCGTGGAACAGCGGCTCGATGAGCACGGCCATCACCGGCCAGGTGAACATCGAGACCACGGCCACCGCCACGGTGGCCACCTGGATGGCGTGGAAATAGGCGGTCCAGTGCACCGCCATGATCACGCCCAGCACCACCACCAGGAGGCGGTCGCGCCCGGAGGCGAGCCACCAGCCGCGCTCGCGGCACACGGCCAGCCAGGCGAGGAGCGCCAGCGCGCCGACGAACGAGCGCCAGGCGATGATGCCCACCGCGTCCAGGTCGACGAGCTTGGCGAAAAGCGGCACCAGGCCCAGCAGCAGGACGGAGACGTTGACCTGCACCAGGCCGCGCACGGGGGATGACAAGGGCTGACTCCGGATCGGGTGGGTGTCGGGAGAGCGGCGTCCCTGCCGCCGGCGGGGCGGCCCC
This sequence comes from Arhodomonas sp. KWT, assembly GCF_010993615.1. NCBI lineage: Bacteria > Pseudomonadati > Pseudomonadota > Gammaproteobacteria > Chromatiales > Ectothiorhodospiraceae > Arhodomonas > Arhodomonas sp. KWT. The sequence goes on from NZ_WNXE01000083.1 coordinate 8,035, forward strand.
GCCGATACCGGCTCAGGCGTCGCCGGGGTCGTCGTTACGCTCGCGCACGTAACGCCCGGGGGCATCCTCGATGGGCGTGAGCCGCCCGCCGCCCGGGGTGCGTGCGGCGACCTTGCCACCCCCCTTCTGGGCCAGCCAGCGCAGCCACTCCGGCCACCAGGACCCTTCGTGATAGGTCGCACCGTCGAGCCACTTGTCCGGGTCCGTCGGCATATTCCGGTTGGTCCAGTAGCCGTACTTGTTCTTCTCCGGCGGATTCACGATCCCCGCTATGTGGCCCGAACCGCCCAGCACGAACTTCGTCGAGCCTCCGAGCAGACGCGCCCCCTGGTAGGTGGCCTTCCAGGGGGCGATATGGTCGTCCCTGGTGGAGATGAAGAACGCCGGCACGTCCACGCTGGAGACATCGATGGGCACGCCGTCCAGGGTAATGCCGCCGGGCTCGCGCAGGCGGTTCTCCAGGTACATGTTGCGCAGATAGAAGGCATGCATGCGCGCCGGCATGTTGGTGCTGTCCTGGTTCCAGTACAGCAGGTCGAAGGGGAACGGATCCTCGCCCTGGAGGTAGTTGTTCACGAAGAACGACCAGATCAGGTCGTTGGCACGCAGGCTCGACATGGTCGCCGCCATCTGCTGACCGGGCAGGTAGCCGATCTCGTTCATCTGGCGCTCGAGCATGGCGAGCTGTTCCTCGTCGATGAACACCTCGAGCTCGCCGGGCTGCTCGAAATCGATGAGGCTGGTGAGGAAGGTCGCGCTGTTCACGCGCTCGTCACCCTTCGCCTTGAGATAGGCCAGGGTCGAGGCGAGCAGGGTGCCGCCCAGGCAATAGCCGACCATGTTGATCTCCGACTCCCCGGTCGCCTTCCCGGCAGCGTCCATGGCGGCCAGCACACCCTCGTGCATGTAGTCCTCGAAGCCCTTCTCGGCGAGTGAGGCGTCCGGGTTGCGCCAGGAGATGGTGAACACGGTCTGGCCCTGCTCCACGAGCCAGCGGATCAGCGAGTTCTTGGGCCGGAGGTCAAGGATGTAGTACTTGTTGATCCACGGCGGCACGAACAGCACCGGCCGCCGGGCGACCTCCTCCGTGGCCGGGGCGTACTGGATGACCTGGCAGAGGTCCGTCTCCGCGACGACCTTGCCCGGAGTGACCGCCAGGTCGCGCCCGACCTCGAAGGCGTTGGGGTCGGTCATGCGGATGTTGAGCTTGCCGCCGCCCCGCTCCAGGTCCTCGAGGAGGTTGTTCAGCCCCCGCAGCAGATTCTGGCCGCGGGTCTCGACGGTCTTCTGGAGCACCTCCGGGTTGGTGGCAAGGAAGTTCGACGGCGACATCGCGTCGATATACTGCCGGGTGTAGAAGTCGATCTGCCGGGCGGTCTTCTCGTCGAGGCCGTCGACGTTCTTCACCGTGTTGTGGATGTAGTCAGCGGTGAGCAGATAGGACTGCTTGAGGAAGTCGAAGACCGGGCTCTCCTCCCAGGACTCGTGACGGAAACGCTTGTCCTTCGCGTCGGGCTCGCGCACCGGTTCCGCCTCCAGTCCCCAGAGCCGCAGCGTGGTGCTCTGCACGAGCGCCATGTAGTCCTGCCAGAACGCCATCTGCGCCTGGGCCAGCGCCATCGGGTCCGACATCAGGCGGCCGTAGAGGTCCTGGAACAGCCGGCTCATATGCAGGGCGTCGTCCATGCTGAGCTGGCTGCCCTCCTGCCGGGCGATGAAGTCCTTGACCAGCTGCTGGCTCTTCTCGGCGATCTGCGCGAGCGAGCGGGCCAGCTCCTCCGGATCGACCTCGGTCGGGGTCCCTGTCTGATTCTCCGCCATTGTGCAAACACCTCGGTCGTGGCCAGGGTCGGGCGCCAGCGGATGGCCCCGTTACGGCATACTGGATGTAGTGCGGCATCCGCCTTCAATGGATCATACTGCACGGCAACAACGCGACCAACATCACCCCATGACCGTCTCCCCCGCACCCGTTGAGGGCATCGTCACCACCGCCGGCACCGCCGCGGCACCACCCGGCTGCCCGGTGCTGGCGGCACCGCCGGAGACCGGCCTGTACCTGCACTGGGACGGCGAGGCGCTCGCGCTCTGCCGCGCCACTCCGCCGCGGCTGCGGCTCGTGCTTGACCCCGCCGCCACGAGCCTCGGCCGCCGGGGCCGGCAGGCAAGCGCCGGCAACGAGCACATCGCACGCGCCTGCGGCCTGCGCGGCGGCGGCACACCGCGGATCATCGACGCCACCGCCGGGGCCGGCCGCGACGCCGGCCTGCTTGCCGGACTGGGCGCGCAGGTGACCATGGTGGAGCGCTCGCCGATAGTGGCCGCACTGCTCAGCGACGCCCTGCGCCGGGCCGGAACGGCTCCGGCCACCGCGCCGGTAGCCGCCCGGCTGGCGCTGGTGACCGGCGAGGCCGCCGCGTATCTCGACAGCCACACCGCGGACATCGTCTACCTGGACCCCATGTACGACGCCGGCCGGCGCAAGGCGCTCGCCGGCAAGGAGATGCAGCTCCTCCAGGCCCTGCTCGGTCCGGACACCGACGCCGACGCGCTGCTGGACGCCGCCCGCGGCGCCGCCACACAGCGGGTCGTCGTCAAGCGCCACCGACATGCACCGCCGCTGGCCGGACGCCGCCCCCACCACAGCCTCACCGGCCGGAGCACGCGTTTCGACGTCTATCTGCCTACCGGATAACGGGGCCGCTGCGGGGCGCGCGAAGCGCGGGCCCGTCACCGGCGAACCGGTGCGGGCGCTCGTGTCACAATGCGTTCACGGCTACGCTATCCGGACCGGCGGGAAAGGCCGGGGGTGGAGGCGACGCCGGGAGGGGTCGATGAGCGCACGCAAACGCCATCCGCAGGCACCGGCGCCGGAGCGCTTCGAGCAGGCCCTGGCGGCCGGCAGCGCCGAGCGCTTCGAGCACCTCGGCGTGGAGTGGGTCCGGCTCACGGAGGACTGGCGGGGCATGCCCCGGGGCCTGCTGCGCGTGGCGGGGCGCGTGGTGCCGGACTATCCCCACATCGCCCGCATCTTCTCCCTGGCCGCGGGCATGCGCACCAACTTCGACGCCCCCTGCCACGTCGAGGAGAAGATCGACGGCTACAACGCGCGCATCTTCCGCGCCGGCGACGGCATCGCCGCGGTCACCCGCAGCGGACGCCCCTGCCCCTTCACCATGGACCGGCTCCCGGAGCTCATCGACCCGGCCGCGCTGGCCCGCTTCTTCGACGCCTGTCCGGACGGCGTGCTGTGCACGGAGATCGCCGGTGCGGGCAATCCATACATGGATGTCGCCTCCCCCCGGGGCGGCGAGGACGTCCGCGCCTTCGTCTTCGATGTGCTGCGCCTGGACAGCGCGGGTTTCGAGGAGCTGTCGGGGCGCGACCGCCTGCTCGCCGACGCCGACATCCCCCACGCCCCGCGGCTGGGCGTGTTCGGCCCCGGCGAGATCGATGCGCTCAAGGCGGAGGTCCGGCGGCTCGACGGCGAGGGTGCGGAAGGCATCGTGCTCAAGCCCGCCGGTGCCGGCCTGCGCGCGAAATACGTCTGCCCGGGCATCAACGTGGTCGACGCGGCCAGCGAGGCCGCACTGGAGCTGGAGCTGCCCGGCGCGTTCTACACCCAGCGCCTGGTGCGCATGGTCATGGCCGCCCGCGAGCTGGGCCAGGCGGAACGGATAACCGAGCTGGGCGAGTGTTTCGGCCGCGAGCTCGCCGAGGGCTTCAGCCGGGCACTGGACGAGGTCGAGGCCTCGGGAGAGCTGGTCCAGCGGCACACGGTGCGGCTGCGCGAGGCCGCCAGCGCCGACGCCCTGCTCGCCCACCTCAACCACGGCTCACGCACCATCCGCGCCGTGGAGGAATCCCGGGAGCACGACGGCCGGCACTGGGTGGTCACCTTCCGCAAGGTCTTCCGCCGCTCCACCTCGCGGCTCGCCAGCCTGCGCCGGGGCGTACCGGTGTTCGACTAGGCGTCCGGGCGGATCTCCGGGCGGCAGCGCACCGGGAAGTTCACCGAACGGGCGATGAAACAGCGCGCATGGGCC
>NZ_WNXE01000840.1:0-732 GCF_010993615.1 Arhodomonas sp. KWT
GAGGTGATGGATATGGACATGACGCGTTATCGCCCGGGCCGTGGCGTGGCCAACCTGAGCGACGAGTTCAGCCGGTTTTTCTCTTCGCCGCTGTTCGATGCGGTGCGTGATTTCTCCACCGTCGAGACCAGCCAGTGGACCCCCGCGGTGGACATCCGCGAGGAGACGGACAAGTTCGTGGTCGAGGCCGATATCCCCGGGGTGAAGCCCGAGGATATCGAGGTGACCATGGAGGACGGCGTGCTCTCCATCCGTGGTGAGCGCAGCAGCGAGCGTGATACCGACGAGGGCGGCGTGCGCCGCCGGGAACGCGCCTACGGGGTGTTCTACCGGCGTTTTGCGCTGCCGGACAGTGCCGACCCGGAGTCGGTCCGCGCCCGTGGGGAGCAGGGCGTGCTCCGCATCGAGATCGGCAAGCGCGAGACCGCCGTGTCCCGCCGGATCCCGGTGGAGCGGTGACCCGCCCCTGAGCGGCGGCGTTCACCCCGCGGCCTGATGACGGCGGCACCGGATGGTGCCGCCGTTCGCGTTTCAGGGCCTTCAGGTGCGGGTGCGTTCGGCCAGGAACTCGCCCAGGATCCGTCCGGTCGGGGTGTCCGCGGCGCCCACCGTCTCCGGCGGGCCCTGGGCGACCAGCCGGCCGCCGCCGTCGCCGCCCTCCGGGCCGAGGTCCAGCAGCCAGTCCGCCTCGGCGATCACATCCAGGTTGTGCTCGATCACCACCACGGTGTT
>NZ_WNXE01000841.1:0-731 GCF_010993615.1 Arhodomonas sp. KWT
CGCAGGGCGACGGTCTCGCCCTCGTCCACCAGCGCCGGATAGCCACGCAGGGTGACGCCGTTCTGCTCCAGGGTGACATGGTCCTGCAGGTCGCCCACCTCCCACCGGCGCAGGCCCTCGCGCTCCCGGTCGGCCGTCTGCGGCCCGGCGAAGGACGCGCTCGCCTCGCCGGCCAGGCGCGCCTTGAGGGCGGCAAGGTCGCGGCCCTCGTCGAGGACCCGGCCATCCGCGTCGACCACGCGCACGTTCATGAACAGGTGCCGCGGCAGCTCGGCGGTGTCCCAGGCGTCCAGCGGTATGGCGACCCCGGTCATGCGCTCGAGCTCGCGGCACAGGACCTCCGTGAGCGCGCCCTCCCCCGCCGGGACGCGGTCCAGCACCGCGCGGGCGAAGTCCGGCGCCGGCACGAAGTTCTTGCGCAGCGCCTTGGGCAGGGCCCGGATCAGGGTGGCGGCCTTCTCCTCCACCAGGCCGGGGACCAGCCACTCCAGGCGGTCGGCGTCGAGCTGGTTGAGCGCGGCCACGGGCACGATCACGGTGACGCCGTCGTCGTCGTGGCCCGGCTCGAACTGGTAGGCGAGCGGCAGCTGCACACCGTTGACATCGAGGTGGTCCGGGTAATCCGCGCCGGTGACCTCCCCGGCCTCGCGCTCCATGAGCTGCTCGCGGCTCATGCGCAGGCGCTCGTCATTGCCGTCCCGGCGCACCCAGCGCTCGAAGCTCGGGCCGTC
>NZ_WNXE01000842.1:0-730 GCF_010993615.1 Arhodomonas sp. KWT
ACGCCGTGCCGGGTGAGGCAGTCGTTCGCGCCCTCGACGAGGCGGTCGACGATGAATGCGTTGAAGCGCGTCGCCACCAGGGCGATACGGGCGTCACGCGCGGTGAAGTCACCTTCTATCGTGTTCATTGGGTCCGGACCTGGCTGTCAGGGATGATGGCTTGGTTGCAGTCCTGGGGCTAGCGTTCGGGCTCGATGTACTCGACGACCTCCATGCCGAACCCGGAGAGGCCGTGCATCCGCTTCGGCGAGGAGAGCACGCGCATGCGGCGCACACCGAGATCGGTGAGGATCTGCGCGCCGACGCCGTAGGTGCGCAGGTCCTGGCTGGCCTCGCCCTCGGCGCGGCCGCCCTGGGTCTCGTCGATCTGGCCCGCCTGCAGGCGCTGGTAGTCGCGCATGCGCGCGAGCACGTCGGTGGCGTCACTGGGACGGCGCAGCATCACCACCACCGCCGTCTCCTCCTCGCCGAGCTGCTCCAGCGCCGGGCGCAAGGGCCAGCTCTGCTCCAGGCCGGTCGCGTCGAAGAGGTCGGAGAGGGTGTTCTGGATGTGCACGCGCACGAGCACCGGGTCCTCCGGGCGCGGACGCCCGCGCACCAGCGCGAAGTGCAGCGCCCCGTCGACCACGTCCTGGTAGGCGTACAGGTGGAAGCGCCCGTGGCTCGTGGGCAGCTCGCAGTCGGCGACCCGCTCGACCGTGCGCTCGTTGCGCACCCGGTAGGCGATGAG
>NZ_WNXE01000843.1:0-729 GCF_010993615.1 Arhodomonas sp. KWT
CCGAGCCGGAACCGGGCCCCCAGCGCGAGCGCGGCCCGCGCCGCGGCGCCCCGGACGCACGGGCGAAACCGCTGCGCGAGCACCCGGACGTGGCGATGACGCGCTACCGCGTGGCCGTCGGCCGGCGCAACGGCGTGCGCGCCGGCAACCTGGTGGGCGCCATCGCCAACGAGGGCGGCCTGGACAGCAGCTACATCGGCGCGATCGATATCCAGGGCGACTACACCACCGTCGACCTGCCGCAGGAACTCCCCGGCGAGACGCTGAACCGCCTGCGTGCCGCCCGCGTGTGCGGGCGGCGCCTGGAGCTGCGCCCGTTCGAGGCCGGCCCGGCGGGGGGCGGGCGCCGGGCGAAGCCGAAGCACCGCGGCCGCTGAGCGCCCGCCGGCTCAAGCACCCCGGGCCGGCGGCCCCACCCAGAAGAAGGGATTGCAGGCCACCTCCCAGAGGTGGCCGTCCGGGTCGGCGAAATAGCCGGCGTACCCGCCCCAGTCCGCCTCCCGCGCGGCCCGCAGCCAGGAGGCACCGGCCACGCGCGCCTGGGCGAGCATCGTGTCCACCGCCGCCCGGCTGGTGACGTTGTGCGCCAGCGTCACCCCGGAGAAGCCGCTGCCCGCGGGATCCACCCCGGCGTCGGCGGCCAGCGCCTCACGTCCATAGAGTCCGAGCCAGGTCCCGTCCAGGGTGAAGAAGGTCACCTCCGGCGGTGACTCCCGGCGCGGCAGCCCC
>NZ_WNXE01000844.1:0-729 GCF_010993615.1 Arhodomonas sp. KWT
CTGCAAGACTCTGATCAATAAGCGTTTTATAGAGCCAGCAGTCTGAACGGTGCCCTGTTGGAAAAGGGATTAAGACCATTTCGTCACGGAAATACCTCAAGGTATCGATCCGTCTGAACGGTGCCCTGTTGGAAAAGGGATTAAGACGTCTCAAGCTAGCGTATACCTTTCACAAAAACAAGTCTGAACGGTGCCCTGTTGGAAAAGGGATTAAGACAATCAGCGCCTTGAACTTCTCCGCGATATCGTGTCTGAACGGTGCCCTGTTGGAAAAGGGATTAAGACTTTCCACGCTGTACAACCACGTCCGTACGATACGTCTGAACGGTGCCCTGTTGGAAAAGGGATTAAGACCTTGCGGCCGTTTTGGTTTTGGTAAACGGCCGCGTCTGAACGGTGCCCTGTTGGAAAAGGGATTAAGACCGCCTTGGTGGCGGCGTTGCCCTTGGCCTTGGGTCTGAACGGTGCCCTGTTGGAAAAGGGATTAAGACTACGGCGGCCAGTCGGGTCCCGATGCTCCCCAGCGTCTGAACGGTGCCCTGTTGGAAAAGGGATTAAGACCCTACGAGCTGGACAATGCGCTCGCCGGCGTCTGGTCTGAACGGTGCCCTGTTGGAAAAGGGATTAAGACGCCTCTGGGTCAAAGCCGAATGGGTAGTGTCCCAGGAAGTGTGTAAAAGCGGCTGAGGAGGTCACCGCGGGTCTCCGTTAGGATTCGGGTTGTGAAGA
>NZ_WNXE01000845.1:0-728 GCF_010993615.1 Arhodomonas sp. KWT
CGGCACACCGTGTCGAGCAGCCGCCGCTCGTCAGCAGCACGAATAACCGCACGGTTGCAGCGGCTGAGCAGGCGCAGTGCCCGGTTGGAACGCTCCCGGGCGAGCTGGGCACGCTTGCGGTCGCTGACGTCGCGCATGACGGCAACGAAATGCGTCGGCCGGCCCCCGGGGCCCAGCAGCGGGACAACACGCAGCTCCACCCAGTACGGCTCGCCGTTACGGGTATGGCTGAGCAGCTCCTCGCCGGCGGACTCCCCCCGCTCCAGCGCCGCACGTATGCGCGCACGCGACTCGTCCGAAATCCGCGGCCCCAGCAGGTCCCACGTCACCCGGCCAAGCACCGACTCCGGAGAATAACCGGTCACCCGCTCGAAGGCCTCGTTGACGAACACGATCCGGGAGCCCCGGCCCGTCGATGGATCGGCCTCGGTGATGACCACGACGTCGTTCAGCCGGGCCACGGCGGTCTCCAGGAACTCCAGGCGCCGGCGCTCGCGATGACGCTCGGTGGTATCCCGCAGGTAGACGGTCAGCCCGTCCGGCGCCGGGTAGGCCCGAACGTCCAGCCACAGGCCAGGGGGATGGAAGCGGGCCTCGAACGACACCGCCGCCTGCAAATCGAAGGCCCGCTGGAACGCCTCGGTGAAGGTTTCGTCGTTCAGGCCCTCTATGTCCCGGATCACCCGTGCGAGCAGGTCGTCCCGGGAGCGGCCGAGGACGCGCTCGGC
>NZ_WNXE01000846.1:0-727 GCF_010993615.1 Arhodomonas sp. KWT
CAGGCACGCTTCCTGGTGCTGGCGTTCACCAGCGACTGGCGCTTCCCGCCGGCGCGCTCGCTGGAGATCGTGCGCGCACTGCTCGACGGCAACAAGGACGTCAGCTACTCCGAGATTGAGGCGGACCACGGCCACGACGCCTTCCTCATGCCTATCCCGCAGTACCGCGACGTCTTCGCCGGCTACATGGGCCGCATCGCCCGGGAGATCGGGGCATGAACGCGCTGCGAAACGACCTCCAGCTGGTTGCCGACTGGATCGCCCCCGACAGCCGCGTGCTCGACCTCGGCTGCGGCGACGGCTCGTTGCTCGCGCGCCTGGCCGCCACCCGGGGGGTGACGGGCTACGGCCTGGAGATCGACCCGGAGAAGATCACCCACTGCGTCGAGCGCGGCGTCAACGTCATCCAGCGCGACCTCGACCGCGGCCTCTCTGACTTCGACGCGGACTCCTTCGACTACGTCGTCATGACCCAGACGCTGCAGTCGGTGCGCCGCCCCGACCGCCTCCTCGAGGAGATGCTGCGGGTCGGCCGGGAGGGGATCGTTACCTTTCCCAACTTCGGCCACTGGCGACTGCGCGGCTACCTCGGCTTCTTCGGCCGCATGCCCATGAGCGGTGCGCTGAGCTACACGTGGTACGACACCCCGAACATCCACCTGTGCACGCTCCACGACTTCGAGGCGCTGTGCACGGAACGGCACATCGACATCATCGAGCGCAGCAC
>NZ_WNXE01000847.1:0-726 GCF_010993615.1 Arhodomonas sp. KWT
GAGCCGCTCCTGCGGCGGAAGCTTGAAGAAACCGGGGATGCGGGAAGTCTTCTCGGCCATTGCCGTCTCTCCTCGTGGTTCAGGAGCGCATGGACTGCGCGAGATGGTCGGGCAGCCACGTCACGATGTCGGGGAAGATCATGAACAGGACCAGCGCGGCCGCCTGCAGGAGCAGGAACGGGATGATCGCGCGGTAGACCGTCTCCATGCCGATGCCCGGCGGCAGCACGCCCTTGAGGTAGAACAGCGTGTAGCCGAACGGCGGCGTGATGTAGGCCATCTGCGCGGTGATCAGGAACAGCACGCCGAACCACAGCGCATCGAAGTCCATGGCGTTGATCACCGGCAGGAACACCGGCACGCACAGCAGGATGATGCCGATCTCGTCGAGAAACAGTCCCAGGAAGACCAGCACGCCAATCATCGCCAGCAGCACCAGCCAGCGATTGACCTCGAGATCCTGGATGAAGGTCAGCAGGAAGTCGGCACCGCCGGTGCCGGTGAAGATGGACACGAACGCCTTCGCGCCGATGGTGATCCACATGATCATCGCGGTGACGCGCAGGGTGTCCCAGGCCGCGCCGCGCAGGTTGGCGAGGTTGAGCTCGCGCTGCAGCGCCGCCGATATCAGGGCACCGACCACGCCCACCGCCGCCGCCTCCGTGGGCGTGGCGATGCCGCCGTAGATGCTGCCCAGCACGCCGATCACGATCACCGTCGGCAGTA
>NZ_WNXE01000848.1:0-726 GCF_010993615.1 Arhodomonas sp. KWT
CTGACCGCCGCGATCGAGCGTCTGGGCGGCGGAAGCGCCGGCGGTGATGCCGCCGCCTCCTCGGGCGCCGGCGTTACCGTGCGGATCCGGGTCGCCGACGATCTCGCCGCGGACCTGCCCGCCGGGACCACGGTGTTCGTCTACGCCCGCTCCCCCGAAGGGCCGGAGATACCACTGGCCGCGCGCCGCCTGACCCTGGGGGATCTCCCTGCGGAGGTCCGGCTGGATAGCTCCATGGCGATGGCGGGGCGTTCCATGGCGGAGGGTGACCGTGTCGAGCTGATCGCCCGCGTCTCCCGCAGCGGCCGTCCGATGGCCAGTGCCGGCGACCTCCAGGGTAGCGCCGGGCCGGTCCCGGTCTCCGGCGAGGATGGCGGCGATCCGGTGGCCGTGGTGATCGACCGCCGCGTGGAGGGCGGCGACGCCGCCGGCGGCTAGCTGAGACCTCCCGGTAGGCCGTTCACTCGGCGTGTGCCGGACGACTCCGCCAGGAGGCCCGGGTGAGCAACCGTGTCTGTTGATCCTGCCCCCGGGGGTAGCGGATGGGAGTTCCGGTAGGTCGTGCGCCACAGGCGTGCGACATTCCGTATGGTCCCGGCAGTGCGTCGCACACGGCCTGCGGCCGTGCACGACCTACCCGCCTGTACCGGCGGGCAGGGCGGCATTCGGCGGTGCGCCGGTCACCGCGGCCGCCTGAATCCGCTCGCCGACCGTCTGCACCGCCGC
>NZ_WNXE01000849.1:0-726 GCF_010993615.1 Arhodomonas sp. KWT
CACCTGACGGTCCGCGCCGGCGAGGTTCACGCCCTCGTGGGCGAGAACGGTGCCGGCAAATCCACGCTGGTCGGCGTCATCTGCGGGGCCGTGCAGCCGGATACCGGGCGGATGCGCTTCCTCGGCGAGGACTACCACCCGCGCTCGCCCCAGGAGGCATACCAGAGCGGCATCCGCGTGGTCTTCCAGCACCTCAGCCTGATCCCCAACCTGTCGGTCACGGACAACCTCTTCCTCGGCCGCGAGATGGCCGGCGCCCTCGGCTTCATCCGCCGGCGGGACATGGGCGTGCGCGCCCGCACCCTGCTCGAGGAGCTCGGCTTCGCGCACATCCCAGCCTCGGCCCGGGTGGACACGCTCAGCACCTCCCAGAAGTACCTCGTCGAGGTCGCCAAGGCGATGCTGGAGCGCCCGAAGCTGATCATCCTCGACGAGCCCACTGCGGCACTGAACGCCGCCGAGACCTCGGTGCTCTTCGACCTGGTGGCCTCGCTGAAGGACGCCGGCAGCGGGGTGATCTGGATCACCCACCGGCTGGAGGAGCTCTACCAGATCACCGACCAGGTCACGGTGATGCGCGACGGGCGTTTCGTGGAGACCCGGCCGACCGCGTCGCTGGAGCGCGACGAGATCATCCGGCTGATGACCGGCCGCCAGATCGCGGACTCCGAGGCCCCGGACCCGGCACACATCGGCAGCGAGAACCGCCTGGTCATCAGCGACCTG
>NZ_WNXE01000084.1:0-12049 GCF_010993615.1 Arhodomonas sp. KWT
CACCGAGTTCCACGATGCGCGGCAGCACCCGTAGGTCGTGCACGGCCCCCGGCCGTGTGCGACATCTCCCTCAACCAACCCCCCAAAAAACCGCCCGCCACCCCGATCCCCCCAACGGATCGCCTTTCAAACGCCCTTCATCGATACGACATCGATAACGACCGCGCCCGCACAATGCAGCCAACACCGCAAAGCCGCCGCCCCGAAACCTCGTCGAAAACGAAAATCCAGTGCATTGAACACCGGCCCTGCGCCGCCGCAACGATGCCTCCCGCAGCCGTCAGGTCGATGAGAAACATCCTGACTTACGCCAGGCCCATACCTTGCGGCTACTGCTTGTTCTGGTACAGGATGAACCGACGGATCTAGGTAAGGATTCGAGCAAACTTCAGGGATTCCTCAAAAAAATCATGACTTGGCGCAACGCTTTTGCACATAGGGAAGCGCTGAAGTAATGCGCGTTTCGTCGGGTTTGAGGTGGCCAATGCCACCAAGAAGCGCGATTGGTGGCCGTTCAAGGCGGCTGTCATCGCTGCTCGCCGGCACAATGCCGTCGTGTCGCTCATTTGGTGTGCTTTTCTGCGGTCTCAACACGCACCTCCCCCTGGGACGGCCGGCAATCGTCGACGAGCCAGTAGCAGATTCGCCAGGCCGAACAGCGCATACAACTGCGCCTCGTTCTTCGCGATGCCGCGGTAGCGCACCTTGCGGTGGCCGAACCGGTTCTTGAGGACGTGAAACGGATGCTCGACGTAGGCACGGATCTTCGCCTTGATGAGCTCGCAGGCTTCCCGGGCCTGAGCGGTTTCATCGTCGCCGAGCGCCCGGCGCGCGCCGCGCTTCATGGCCACATGCCACTTCGTGGTGCTGCCACGATGCTCGGCGCGCTTGCTCACGCCCTGATAGGCCGAGTCGCCGAAGGCGTGTTGCTCGGCGCCATGGAGCAGGTGGTGCGCCTGGGTGATGTCGGCGGCATTGGCGGGCGTGGCGACCATCGAGTGCACCAGCCCCGAGCCGGCGTCCACGCCGATATGCGCCTTCATGCCGAAGTAGTACTGCTTGCCTTTCTTCGTCTGATGCATCTCGGGGTCGCGCGCCTTGTCCCTGTTCTTCGTCGACGGCGGTGCGGCAATGAGTGTGGCATCGACGATGGTGCCCTCGCGGAGCATCAACCCCTGCTCGGCGAGGTGGGCGTTGATCGCCTCAAAGATCCGCCGGGTGAGACCGTGGCGCTCCAGAAGCCGGCGGAACTTCAACAGCGTGGTCGCATCGGGCGCCGCTTCGCGGGCGAGGTCCACACCAACAAACCGCCGGATCGCCTGGCTGTCGTAGATCGCATCCTCGATGCCTTCGTCGGAGAGCCCGAAGCACTGCTGGGCAACATACATCCGAAGCATGCGCTCCAGACCAATCGGCGGCCGGCCGCGACCGCCGCCGCGCGGGTAGTACGCCTCAAGCTCGGCAACCAGCGTCGCCCAAGGGGTGATAGATTCGATCTCCGCGAGGAACCGGTCCCGGCGGGTGACCTTCTTCTTGGCGGCGTACTCCAGATCCGAGAAGCTCGTCTGCATCGGTTACCGTCTCATCACACAGGGCCTTGGCGCATTATCCCAGCCCGCAGGCCCGGCCGGTACAGCCAGGAGCCAATAAATCAGTGTTTCCATAGAGCTCTAAAGTTTTGATACTAAAGACGGCGTTTTACTCTGCTATTTTTCGGGCGGCCACCAGACATTAATTTTGAATGAAGAATTTTGGGATGAAGTTGAAAGCGTGTTCAAAAAATGCACTGAGTATGTGGACAAAATCGATACTGTGCTTTGAATACCTAACCAGTCGCGTAAGGCGGACGGCTTTCAGCCGCCGCTTCGATTAGAGTTAGCGCGAGTAAGGAGATGCAAATGAAAGATGCAGTTCTTGAGGTAGTGGCAAGCTTGGCCGAATCAGATGCTTCGCACGAATGCGCAGAAAAGCGCCGTGGGAAACCGTGCAATACAGGCAGCCGTTGGCGCTGCTGGTCGCGACCACGATCATCTCGCGCTCGGCAGGCTCAAGCCTTCGTCCTTCTCCATCAACGTGTCGTGGAACGCCAGAAACGCACGCAGCTCTTCCGGTCGATGCGCCAGCACCAGGAACACGTTGGGGACGAATCCAAGCTTCTCCTCGACCTCGCGCATGCGCCGCACGAGATCCTCCGGCAGCGACGCCAGGTCGGGGACGGGAAAGCGCGAAATCTCGTTCATCGGTAGTCTCCGTCAGGCCAGCCAGCGCTTGCGGCGGCGGTAATGCTTCACGTTGTGGTAGTCGACGCGATCGGTGCCGCCCAGGTAGAACTCCTGCACGTCCGGATTCTGGCGCAGGCGCTCCGCCTCGCCGCTCATGACGATGCCGCCGTTCTCGATCAGGTAGGCGTGCTTGACGATCTCCAGCGCGGCGGAGGCGTTCTGCTCCACCAGCAACACACTCACGCCCTGCTTCTCGTTGATCTCCTTGATGATGGCGAAGATCTCCTGGACCAGCAGCGGCGACAGGCCGAGACTCGGCTCGTCGAGCATGATCAGCTTCGGCTCGGTCATCAGCGCACGGCCAATTGCCAGCATCTGCTGCTCACCGCCGGAAAGATAGCCGGCTTTGGTCCGGGCACGCTCCTTCAAGCGCGGGAAGTAGGTGTACACCTGCTCGCGCAGCTCGTTGAGTCGCGTGCGCGACCCGCCGCTGCGGTAGGCCGCCAGCAGGTTGTCGTCCGGGGTCAGATGGCCGAAGATGCGCCGCCCCTCCAGCACGTGCACCAACCCCATATCGACCCGCTTCGGCGGGCCCGACCCGACGATGTTCTCGCCCAGGAATTCGACGCTGCCCCGAGTCACTTCGCCGCGCTCGGGCGCCAGCAGACCGCTGATGGTCTTCAAGGTAGTGCTCTTGCCGGCCCCGTTGGCGCCGAGGAGGGCGACCATGTCGCCCTCCCCGACTTCCAGCGAGACCCCTTTGATGGCGAGGAACACCTTATCGTAGACGACCTCGACATTACTCAGGGTCAGCATGCTTATTGCCCCTCTCGGAAGTCTTCAGCGCCCTGCTCGATCTCGTGCCAGACCAGGTCCTGATAGGCGTTGTACCAGTCGGTCTGCGGAACCCACTTCTCGCCGTCCCACTGCGACACACGGCCGAAACCGCCGCCCTGATGATCTTCGGGCGTGAGAGTGATCGGCGCCATAAGACCGTCGGCGTCGAAGTTCTCCACCATCTCGAGCCCCTTGCGCAGCTTGTCGCCGGTGAGCGGCGCGCCGAACTCTTCCAGGGCGAGCCGAGCCCCTTCCACGGAGAGCGCCATGGTGGCGACACCGACGTTGTAGTAGGAGGAGCCGACGTTCTCGGCCTCACCCGCGCCCTTGCCGGCGTCGATGACCTTGTCCTGGATGCGCTGGATCACGGAGTGATCGGTGCCGGGAGCGACGCCCTCGAAGCGCTTCAGGCCTTTCACCCGGTTAGCGCCCACGGATCTGGCGTCGGTTTCCGCGAACCAGACCACCGATAGGAGCTTCTCCGGCGAGATGCCGTTACGAATCGCTTCCCGCGCCGATACCGCCTGGCCGCCGCCGGCTCCCCAGATGAAGACGAAGTCGGGCCGGAAGCGGCGCACGTCGGTCCACACCGCCGACTGCTCGTTGCCGGGGCTCGGATAGGGGAAGCTACGCAGTTCGAAGTCTTTTTCGGCGGCTAGGTCCTCCAGGATCGGCAACGGCTCGCGGCCGAACGGAGAGTCGATGTAGACGTGGGCGATTTTCTTGCCCTTCAACCCGTCGGCATGGTCCTCGATATATTTGGCGAGAATGGCTGCCTGCGACCAATAGGTAGCGAACGCCGGGAACACGTAGGGGAAGGTCTCGCCGTCACTGGCGTCGCCGCGGCCGTGGAAGGGCGTCAGCAGCACCACCTCATCCTGCAGCGCGCGCTTGACGATGGCACGGGACACCGGCGTGCTCAGGAAGTCGAACAGCACCGCGCCTTCGCGCTTGGCACGGTTGTAGGCCTCGATCCCACGCTGGGGCTGGTTGCCGGTATCGCGGACGATGGCCTCGACCTTATGGCCGTCGACCCCGCCTTCCTCGTTGATGAGCGTCAGGTAGTCGCGCTGCCCCTGGTTGTACTCGTCGCTGACGAAGGTGTACACCGCGGTGAAATCCAGGAACAGGCCGAACTTGATCGGCTCCTTGGCTTCCTGGGCCTGTACCGAACCGGCCGCGAAGGCCAGTGCAGCGGCACCTGCGAGTCCTTTGATCAGGTTTTTCATCGTTCTCCTCCTCGTGTGTCCCGGTACGGGATCAGCTCTGGGTATGCCGGAATGGCCACACCAGAAAGTATTTGCGTAGGTTGTCGTAGATCTTGGCCAGCCCGAGCGGCTCGAACAGCAGAAAGCCGATGATCAGGCCGCCGTACACCATCAGCGGGATGTGGGCGGCCAGGTTGGTGGAGAGCTCCAGCCAGCCCGCCGCCGCCATACCCGCCACCAGATTGGTCAGGATGATCGGCAGCAGCAGCACGAAGCCGGCCCCGAGATAGGCGCCGATGACACTGCCGAGCCCGCCGACCAGCACCATCGCCACGATTTGGATCGAGACGTTGAAGCTGAACTGCTCGGGCGTCACCGCTCGATAAAAGCAAAACGCCAGGATGGCGCCGCTGATGCCGCCCAGGAAGGAGCTGGTAAAGAACGCCACCAGCTTGTATTTAAAGGTGTTGACGCCGATCACCGCGGCCGCGAAGTCCTTGTCTCGCACGGCGACCAGGGCGCGGCCCAAGCTGGTGCGCTTGATATTGAGCACCATCAGCGTGACTACCACGGCCCACGCCAGCGCCGCATAGTAGCGTGCCACCAGACTGTCCAACGGCATGAACAGGAAGCTCACGGAAGGCGTTTGCAGGGTTGCCTGAGCGCCGCCGGAGATCGCCGGCACGTTGATGATGACCCAGTCCACCAGGTACTGCATGGCCAGGGTCGCCATCACCAGATAGAGGCCTTTCACCCGCAGCGCGGCGGCACCGAAGATGCAGCCGATGACGGCGGCGACGAAGCCCGCCCCGAGCAGCGCCAGCTCGAAAGGCACTCCGGCCCGCGTGAGATGGATGCTGGTGTAGGCGCCGATCGCCATGACCGCGGCGAAACCGAAGTGCAGCTGTCCCGCGAGACCCATCAGCAGCGTCAGCGACAGCGCCGCCGCGCTCCAGATCAGCCAGGGCATGAGATAGCTGCCGAGGTAGAGACCCGACAGGTACAGCGGAGCAGTCAGCGCGAGCGCCAGCAGCAGGTAAACCTGCCAGCGGTCGGCGGGCAGAGGCCAGAGGCCGCGGGCCGTTTCGTAGCGGGTGTGGTGCACCCCGGACAATCGATAGAACATAGCGCTTAAACCCTCTCGATGTCTTCGCGGCCGAACATGCCGTGCGGGCGGATCAGAATGGTCGCCAGGATCACCAGCGAGGTGACCACGTCACGAGTACCGCCGCCGACCATGGGATCCACGTAGCCTGGGATGACGCTGCCCAGGACGCCGAGCAGCAGACCGCCCAAGAGCACGCCGTAGATGCTGTCGAGGCCGCCCAGAATGACCACGGCGATCGCCGGGAACAGCAGCGCCGACAGCGTCCAGTCGACGCCCTGGACGGAGCCCCAGAGCGCGCCGGCCACTACTGCGGCGACGCCGGCGAGCCCCCAGGACACACCGATGGCGCGTTCCACCGAAATACCCACCGCCCAGCTGGAAACGTGGTCGTCGGAGACTGCCCGCAGCTTAGTACCGAGCCGGGTGCGGAAGAACAGCAGCGACAGGGCGATCAATCCTACCGCCACCACGCCGCCGATCAGGTAAGCACGGTTGATGAACACGTCGCCGATGATGACCGGCATCAGGTTGATACCGAGGTCGAGGCTCTTGGGCGCGGCGCCCAGCAGCCCAGGTCCGAAGCCGCGCAGGAAGATTTCCAGCCCCAGCGTGAGCATGACGATCATGATCACCGGCTGGCCGACCATCCTGCGCAGCAGGAAACGCTCGGACAACAGGCCGAAACCGAACATCAGGACCGCCGCCACCGCCATGGCGAGATAAACCGGCAGCCCCACCCAGGCAGCCAGTACCCAGGTGGCGTAGGCACCGAGCATGACCATGGCGCCCTGCGCCAGATTGGGAACGCCGGCGGACTTATAGATGAGCACGATGCCGAGCGCCACCAGGCTGTACATCAGTCCGGTCAAGGCGCCGTTGATCAGCAGTTCCAGGAAGTAAGCCATATCAGTTCCCCTCCTGCGCCGCAGCCGGCACCTCGCGCACCGCCAGCTCGCGCTTGAGCTCGCCGGTCTCGCCGGTTTCGTAGGTGATGCGAGCCTCGTACTCGACCCGCTCGCTGCCGTCGTACAGCGCAGTGATGATCGGTGCGTAATGTTCGTCGATGACGTTACGGCGCAGCTTACGGGTGCGGGTCACCTCGCCGTCGTCCGGATCGAACTCCTTGTGCAGGTTCGCGAACCGGCGAATCTGTAGCGGCTCCGGCAATACCGCGTTGACGTGTACCAGGATGCCTTCGATCAGATCGTAGACGGCCGGCTTCTGCGACAGGTCCGCGTAGGACGTGTAGGCGACGCCGTTCTCCTGTGCCCAGTGCCCCACGGCGTCGAGGTCGATCGCCACCAGCGCCGTCAGATGGTCGCGATCCTTGCCCAGGATGCAGACGTCCTTGATGTAGTGGCTGAACTTGATGCGGTTCTCGATATAAGTCGGGATGAAGCGTTCGCCACCGGCGGTGTAGACGACCTCGGAGACGCGCCCGAGCACCACCAACTGCCCGTCTTCCTCCAGATAGCCGGCATCGCCGGTATGCAGCCAGCCGTCGCGCAGGGTTTCGGCGGTCGACTTCGGATTGTTGTAGTAGCCGTCGAAGATGTTGTCCCCGCGCATGAGGATCTCGCCGTCGTCGCTGATCTTGATTTCGACGCCGGGGAACGGCCGCCCGACCGTATGCAGCTTGACCGAAGCCGGGTCCTGGGCGGCGCACAGGGCGCAGTTCTCGGTCTGGCCGTAGAACTGACGCAGATTGAGGCCCAGGGCGCGGAAGAACAGGAATACGTCCTCGCCGATGGCTTCGCCCGCGGTGTACGGACGCTCGACCCGAGCGAGGCCAAGCTGATCCTTGATGGGCCCATACACCAGCACTTCTCCGCATGCGCGGCGGAGCCGCTCACCCATAGTCGGCTGATGCCCTTCCATGCGCCGCCGCTCCAGCTCCACCGCGAACGGCATGAAGCGGTTGTAGAGCCAACGTTTGAAGCGCGTGGACTCGTCGATGCCGACCTGAATGCGGGTCAACATGTTCGACCAGGCGCGGGGCGAGCAGAAGTACAGCGTGGGCGCGATTTCGCGCAGATCGTGCAGCGCGGTTTCCTGCTTCTCGGGAATGTTGACGGAAAAGCGCAGCGCCAGCGCCGCTCCGATCGAGAAGATGAAGTCTCCGACCCAGGCCATGGGCAGGTAGGCCATGTGCACCTCGCCCTCGCGGAAATAGCCCGCGGCCGTGGCATTGCGCACGCCCGCCAAGATGTGCCCGTGCTTGAGCGGGATACCCTTGGGCGCACCGGTGGTTCCGGAGGAATGCAGCAGAACCGTCTTGTCGCTGGCGCGAGCGCGGCTCAAAAGGTCGTCCCGCAGCCCGCGCTCGGCTTTCAGGCGCTCGTGCCCGCGCGCTAGCAGTTCGGCAAACGCGATTACGCCTTCCGGTTCCTTGCCGGCCAGACCGCGCGGGTCGTCGTAGATGATCCACTCCAACTGCGGATAGTCTTCGCGGATCGCCAGCAATTTGTCGACCTGCTCCTGGTCCTCGGCAAGCGCGAACCGGACGTGGTCGCGCCGCAACTGATCGGCAATTTCCTCGGGCGTGGTATCGGGATAAGCGGGCGAAGGCACCGCGCGCAGCGCGATCGCGCCCAACATACCGAAATACAGAACTGGGCGATTATCGCCGATCATCAGAATATTGGCTTCCGGCTCGACGCCCAGTTGCTCCAGGCCGGCGGCGAAGCCGGTTACCTGACTCAGGTAGTCGTTCCAGGTGTACTCCTGCCAGATGCCTTGATCGCGCTCGCGCATGGCAATTCGGTCGCCGTGATCGCGGGCATTCTGCGCCAACAGGCTCAGCAGGTGGTCGTCCTCGCGCCAGTTGTGCGCAACCGGCGGGTGCGCGCTTGCTTCCAGGGACTGGATCTCAGGCTGCATCGCTGGTCTTCCCGATATAGGCCGCCACCACGGCGGGATCGTTGATGGCTTCGCGAGCCGGCCCTTCGGCGATCTTTTGGCCGTTGTTCAGGACCAGCACGCGGTCGCATATGGCGGTCACCACGTCCATGTGGTGCTCGATCAGCAGCACGGTCAGCCCGAGCGCCTCCTGGGCGTCGAGAATGAACCGCACCATATATTCCTTCTCTTCTTGGTTCATGCCGGCCATGGGCTCGTCGAGCACCAGAAAGCGGGGCTCCGCGGCTAGCGCCCGCGCCAGCTCGACCCGTTTCTGCAAGCCCAGCGGAATCACCTCCACCGGCTCGTCGCGGGCGCTTTCCAGCTGTAGCAGATCGATGATCTCCTCCACCTTGCGGCGATGGGCGATCTCCTCTTTCTGCGCCCACCACCAGTAGAACAGCGACGCCAGCGGACTCGGGCGCATGTAGATGTGCCGACCCATGAGGATGTTGTCGAGCACGCTCATGCCCTTGAACAAGGCCACGTTCTGAAAGGTGCGCGCGATACCGCGGGTAGCCACCAGGTGCGGCTTGAGCCCGTTTATCTGCTGCCCCTCGAAGCGAATCGTGCCCTGTTGCGGCGGATAGAAGCCGGTGATGGTATTCACGAGTGTGGTCTTGCCCGAGCCATTGGGCCCGACCAGGCCAAGAATCTCGCCCTTGGCGATGGATACGGAGACGTCCTTCAAGGCCTGCAGGCCGCCGAACCAGCGGCTGACGTCCTCGCAGTCCAGGACAATCTCGCGGCTGGCGGTTTCTGCTACCACGCCTGAGCCCTCTTCCGTTGCTTTTGTTTGCAGCCCCCCTAGCGGGAAGCTCCTCCTCTCGTCGCCCTCGCGGGCAGGCCGCCCCCTACGTTGGAGGGCGAGCCAGGTGCCGGCGGCCGCGCCGGCCACTGTTCATGCCGTCTGCGGCGCCTCCAGGCCGAGCTCCGCGATCACTTTCTCCCGCAGCATGAATTTCAAGGCGCCGCCGCTGCTGGCGGGGAAGCTCTCGAAGAAACGGAAGTAGCGGGGAACCTTGTAGTGCGCGATCTCGCCGCGGCAACGCTCGCGCAACGACGCCTCGTCCAGGCTCGCGCCCTCCTGTAGACGCACGCACGCGCACACTTCCTCGCCCAGACGCTGGTCCGGGACACCGAAAACGACCGCCTCGGCGACGCCCGGCTGCTTGGCCAGAAACTCCTCGATTTCGACCGGATAGACGTTCTCGCCACCACGGATAACGACATTCTTCACGCCGCCGACGATGTTGCAGTAGCCGTCGGCGTCCAGCTTCGCCAAGTCACCGGTGTGCATCCAGCCTCCGGCGTCGATCACCTGCGCGGTCCGCTCCGGCTCGCCCCAGTAACCGCGCATGACGTTGTAGCCACGCACGCACAGCTCACCGACTTCCCCAGCCGGCACGATGCGACCGGCGGCATCGACTATCTTGACCTCGGTGTGCGGACGGATGGTGCCGACGGTGGATACGCGCCGCTCCAGCGCGTCGTCGACGTCGCTCATGAAGGAAACCGGCGAGGTCTCGGTCATGCCGTAGGCGATGGTGACCTGCTCCATGTGCATGTCGGCGACTACCTGGCGCATCGTCTCAATCGGGCACGGCGCGCCGGCCATGATGCCGGTGCGCAGGGAGCCGAGGTCGTAGTCGGCGAAGTTCTCGTGCTCCAGCATGGCGATGAACATCGCCGGCACACCGTAGAGTCCGCTACAGCGTTCTGCGGCCACCGTCGCCAGGGCCTGTTCCGGATCGAAGCTTTCGCCCGGGTAGACGATCGTACTGCCATGGGTGAGGCAGGCCATGTTGCCCATGACCATGCCGAAGCAATGGAACAGTGGTACGGGAACGCAGATTCGGTCTTCGCTCGTGAGCCGCAGCGTTTCGCCGATGAAATAACCGTTGTTGACGATATTGTGATGGGTCAGCGTGGCGCCGGCCGGCTTGCCGCCGCTGGCGCTGCTGAACTGGATGTTGACCGGGTCGTCGAAATCGATCTCTTCGGCGGCCTCCGTCAGCCGGCGTCGCGCTGCGTCGTTGGCCTGGCGGAGGACCTCGTCGAATCTCAGCATGCCGAGCCCGCTGCCTTCCGTCTCGCCGAGACGGACGACGATCTCCAGCGACGGCACCGCCTGCGCGCGCAAGCGCCCGGGCTGCGCGGCAGTCAACTCCGGCAGCAGATCCGCGAGCATGGCCAGATAATCGCTGGTCTTGAAGCGATCCTGCACCACCAGCGCACGGGCGCCTACCTGATTGAGGTATTCCCGCAGCTCGCCCTGGCGGGCGGCAGGATTGATGTTGACCAGCACCAGCCCCGCCTTGGCAGCGGCAAATTGGGTTATTACCCATTCGCTTCGATTCTGCGCCCAGACTGCGATCCGATCGCCGCGCTCCAGCCCCAACGCGAGCAGTCCGGCAGCGAAGTCATCCACTCTCGCGGCCAATTCTCGCCAAGTCCAGCGGATGTCCTCGGCTCGGCATACCAGCGCCTCGCGGCTGCCATGCTCGTCCACGACTCGGTCGAAACAGCGGCCGACGGTTTCTCCGTTCAGCGGTTGCTCACTGGCGCCATGCACATAGCTGCGGCTGAGCGGTGTCATGCATCCTCCTGAAAAACCGGGTTTGGGGCTTGTGCCTCCTTATTTTTGTTAGTCGAAGCTAGATGTCGTTTACGTAAGCGTCAACACATTTCGTTGCCGCAACGCAACATGCAACGGGTGCCGCCTCGAGTCGTGCGCTGCCGCCTCTGCCGCCGGCGTTTCAGGTTCCGGCGCCTCGGGATGCGGCGCGAGGGCTGTGACCGCCGGACGCAACGGCGAATTGGGGGCGAGCACGCCGTAGTAACGATGCCGATGTTGCCGGGGCGGCGGGACCAGCGCAGCGATGCGGTCGATCAGTTCTAGCGGCGAGAGGATGATCTGGGTCTTCCCGTCCATGCTTGGCTTGGGCAGGGGGTAGATCAGGCGCTGGGCGTCGATCTCCTCCAGTCGGTCGGCGGCGAAGGGCGGACGGGCGCAATAGCGCAGCAGGCGCTCGAGCCCTGATCGGTTGTGAGCCCCGATGCGTATGCTGGCCTCCAGGGAAAAGCCGCCGCCGTGGTCCCACTGCTCCATCTCCCTGGCTGTCAGCCTAGTGTAGTGCGACAGAATTAACGGAACTCCGGGGTCTCCATCTAAGCGGACTTATTTCGCCAGGGTCGGCCCGCTGGCGGGCGCTCGAGGCTCGGGGGCTTCCCGCGCGCCAGCGGCGGTAGCGTCCCCGGAAGTGTGTAAAAGGCGGTAGGCGGGTCACCGCGGGCCTCCGTAGGATTCGGGTTGTACAGACCTTGAACCCTGGAAAAAGGAGACCCGCGATGACGGAGGACAGGATGGCACTGCTGGCGATGGCGGAGAAGGCCGGTGAGACGGATTTTTTGCGTGATCTGGTCCGGGAGGTGGTCCAGGAGCTGATGGAAGCGGAGGTGGACAGCCGCTGCGGGGCGGAGCGCCATGAGCGCAATGCCGAGCGCACGGATCACCGTAATGGCTACCGCAGCCGGCGCTGGGACACGCGGGTGGGGTCGATGGAGCTCTCGATCCCGCGGCTGCGCAACGCGAGCTATCTACCGGGCTTTCTCGAGCCACGCCGGGCGGCGGAGCAGGCGCTCACGGCGGTGGTGCAGGAGGCCTACATCCAGGGCGTGTCCACGCGCTCGGTGGACGATCTGGTGCGCGCGGCGGGGATGACGGGCATTTCCTCGTCCCAGGTGTCTCGGCTGTGCCAGAGCATCGATGAGCG
>NZ_WNXE01000850.1:0-725 GCF_010993615.1 Arhodomonas sp. KWT
TCGCTCACCCGGGCGGCCAGCGCATCCAGGGAGCCGCCGGTATTCAGCACCCAGTTGTGGTCGTAACCGCCCTGGTCTGGCTCGGTGCGTGCGAGCTGCGGGTCGTCGTCACGTATGTGGGCACCGATCCGGGTCGGCGTGCGGAAATCGAAGGGCGTGCCCTCGACACCCGCGAGGCTGCCGGTGGGGATCAGCGAGGTGTCGACCGGGGTGTAGCGGTCCGCGTTGATCATGGCGACCTGGTCGAGCACGTCCCCCTCGCCGGCGCCGGCGAGGTTGAAGTAGGTGTGATTGGTCAGGTTCACCACCGTGGGGGCGTCGCTGATCGCGGTGTAGTGGATGCGCAGGTCATTGTGCTGGTTGAGCGTGTAGCGCACGGTCACCGCCAGGTCTCCCGGGAAACCCATGTCGCCGTCGCGCGAGAGCAGGCTCAGCTCGACGCCCACACGGTTGGGCGCCTCGATCGCCCGTGCCTGCCAGACGCGGCTGTCGAACCCCTCCGGCCCGCCATGCAGGGCGTTGTCGCCGTCGTTGGTGGGGACGTGGTAGGTCTCGCCGTCGAGCGTGAACGTGCCGCCGTCGATACGGTTGCCGTAGCGCCCGATCAGCGCGCCGAAGTAAGGGCCGTTGTCGAGATAGGGTTTCAGGCGGTCGAAGCCGAGGGCGACGTCCTCTACCCGGCCGTTGCGGTCCGGGACCCGGATCGACTGGACGATGCCACCGTA
>NZ_WNXE01000851.1:0-724 GCF_010993615.1 Arhodomonas sp. KWT
AACGCCCGCCGGGCGTGGTATCGACGCCCTCAGCGGGGGCTGATGGCGGCCGCCGCGGCGGCGCTCCTCGCCCTGCCCGTCGCCGGTACGCTGCTACCCGCGACGAGCGCCCAGGCGGCGGACGACACCCAGGCCGTCCAGAAGGGCGGCACCCTCGACATCATCCTCAACCCCGAACCCCCGATCCTGATCCTGGGGCTCAACCAGCAGGCACCGACGCAGCTGGTCGGCGGCAAGATCTACGAGGGCCTGCTGCGCTACGACCACGACCTCAACCCCCTGCCCGGCCTGGCCAAGGGCTGGGAGATCTCCGAGGACGGGCTGACCTACACCTTCCACCTGCGCGAGAACGCCACCTGGCACGACGGCGAGCCCTTTACCGCAGATGATGTGGTATTCACGGCCAAGACCTTCACGCCGGAGACGAACCCGCGCTGGCGGCTGATCTTCTCCCACGTGGACACGGTTGAGGCGCCGGACGACCACACCGTCGTGTTCAACCTCAAGGAGCCCTTCCCGGCGTTCATCATCGGTCTCGGCGTGACCAACATGCCGATCATGCCGGCCCACATCTACGAGGGCACGGACTACAACGACAACGAGATGAACGACACGCCCATCGGCACCGGCCCGTTCAAGTTCGTGAAGTGGGAGAAGGGCAGCTACGTCCACCTCACTGCCTACGACGACTACTGGCAGGACGGTCGCCCGTACCTGGACGACA
>NZ_WNXE01000852.1:0-724 GCF_010993615.1 Arhodomonas sp. KWT
ACCCCGGAGGAGCTCCTCGAGCACAACTGCCTGACGCTCTCGGAGATGGAGCTGTTCAACGACTGGGAATTCGAGGACGCCGAACGCGGGCGCCGGGTGCTCCACGTCTCCGGCAACTTCCGCGCCAACAACGTCGACGCCCTCTACCAGGCGGCGCTGTCCGGCGCCGGGCTGGCGCGCATGTCCTCGTGGCTGGTGGTGCCGGATATCCGCGCCGGGCGCCTGGTGCCCGTGCTGCCCGAGTACCCCCACGAGAGCTCGGCGTTCTACGTGCTCTATCCCCACCGCCGCCATCTCTCACGCAAGGTACGGACCTTCGTGGACTTCCTCGTGGAGGTGTTCACGCCGGTGCCGCCGTGGGAGCGTGAGGGGCTGGAGTTCGACGCCAGCGAGTGGCGTGGCCGTGCCGAGGCGGTGGCGGCCGAGGAGAGGAGGGAGAGCTGATGGCGGATACCGGTATCCACACGATGATGCACGACGGCGTGTGCATCATCACGCTGATGCGCGCCGACAAGCGCAACGCGCTCACGCAGCCGATGTACGCCGCGCTCACCGACGCGGTCACCGCGGCGGGCGAGGACCCGGCGGTGTCCGTGATCCGACTGCGCGGCGACGGCGCCGACTTCACCGCCGGCAACGATCTCAACGACCTGCAGGTGCTGGCGCAGGCCGGTGAGGCGGTGGAGACGCAGCCCGTGTTCCGCTTCCTGCATGCGGTGGTGGA
>NZ_WNXE01000853.1:0-723 GCF_010993615.1 Arhodomonas sp. KWT
GCCGACCTACGGGCGCCACCGCGGGTAGGTCGTGCACGGCCGGTGGCCGTGTGCGACGTCCCCGCCGGTGAACGGGGAATGTCGCACGCCTTCGGCGCACGACCTACGCGGTTGCACCCTGGGGCATTACCCAACCTATCGGTTGCCTGGAGTAGCCGAGCGAGGCGGGCCTGCTTGTGCCTTTGGCTCGGCTGCTGGAGTCGCCGACGCTGTGGCAGTCTGGGCGGCGTTTGCAGATTCGGCGAAGAGGTATCCTCATGCAGAAGCTCCAGGCCGCGCTCCAGCGCATCGACGGCAAGGGCTACAAGGCGTACCGCGATATCGAGGGCGAGTATGCCTTCGATGCCTTCACTCTCGTCGTCGATCACGTCCAGGCGGATCCGTATGCCGCGCCGTCGCGGCTGCGCGTGATCCTGCCCTACGACGTGGCCGACCTGCCCGGGGACTGCGTGACCGGCGAGCGGGCGCGGGCCGCGCGGGATTACCTGGCGCGCTGTTTCCGCCGCGCGGTCCGCGACGAGCGCGCCATGGCCATCGATGCCGGGGCACAGACGGTGCTGGACCGCACCGCGGTGCTGTTCACCGACACCGGGGTGGAGGTGCGCTTCACCCTGGGCCTGCCGGCGCGGGGACGGACGATCCTCGGGCGCCAGGCGGCGGCGCTGCTCTGCCGGCGCCTGCCGGAGGCCGTGGAGGCCCTGCGCCCGGGGCAGCGGGACGATG
>NZ_WNXE01000854.1:0-723 GCF_010993615.1 Arhodomonas sp. KWT
GCCCTACGCCGCGGTGGCGACCTCGTTCGAGCCGGTGACCTACCGGGACAGCGACGGCGACATCCTCGAGCCGATCGAGGGGCGCCTCTACGAGGCCGGTCTCAAGTTCCAGCCCAACGACTTCAACGCCCTGTTCAGCGTCGCGGCGTATCGCCTGGTCGAGGAGAACTCGGCGCAGTACGTCGGCTACAACGCCTCCGTGGGCTCCTATTACGAGGCCGTCGGCGAAGTCGAGACCAACGGCGTCGAGCTGGAGGCGCGCGCGGACCTCGGCGGCGGCGTGGACCTCACCGCGGCGTACACCTACACCGACGCGGAGATCACCGACGACGCCGACGAGGGCGACATCGGCAACACGCCGTCACTGACGCCGGATCACTCGGCCTCGCTGTGGCTCGGCTACGAGGCGCCGGCCGGCGCACTCCGCGGCCTGTCGTTCCACGGCGGCCTGCGCTACATCGGCCGGACCTACACCGGCAGCAGCAACACCGACACCAACGACGCCCATACCGAGGTCGACGCCTCGGTGCGCTACGACCTAGCGGCCGTGGACCCGACCCTGCGCGGGGCCAGCGTATCGTTCAAGGCGACCAACCTGACGGACGAACGGCGCGAGGTCTGCAACGCCGGCTACTGCTATCTCGGCGAGGGCCGCACCCTGCTCGGCGAGTTCCGCTACCGGTGGTAACGCCCCGTACGGCGCCACGGACGGCGCCCGCCTGC
>NZ_WNXE01000855.1:0-722 GCF_010993615.1 Arhodomonas sp. KWT
CTGCGCGCGAGCCTGGGCGTAACGGCCTACGAGCCGGGGGAGGCACTGGAGAACGCCCTCCAGCGTGTCGACGACGCTCTCTACCAGGCCAAGGAGACCGGCCGTGATCAGGTCATCCACCGCCAGAGCGAGGTGACGACCACGGCCGGCGCCACCCCGGGCTACAGTGTCCCGTAGAGGAGGTAATCGCCGCGCCTCGCGCAGGGATACCGCCATACCGGCTCCGGGAGCGGAAAAGCCCGGGGCGGAGGAATGACGGAAGAATTAAAGGGAAGGGTCCGGCCAAGGGGGGAAACCGGACCCTTCAACCCGGCGCCGGCCGTTGCCCGGCAACGATCCGCCGCCCTGGCGTCACCGGGGAAACCGGTGGAGCGGCCGCTTGGACCGGGGACGCGGGGGAGACGCCGCGCCGGCCCGGCACGCCCGGCGGGAACCCGGACGCGCCTTTACCGCTCACCGGGATAACTGGGGGACGCCGGGCGGGTTTTCAACCACCCGGATCAAATGCCGGCGCTCTCCGCCTCCGGATCCGCCAGCAGGAAGTGACAGCGGGCACTAGCGACCTCGCGGCGCTCGCCGGCCTCGTCGAGCTGCCAGGCCTGTACCGCCACGTTCGCCACCCGCCTGCCCTGGCGACGGACATCGCACGCCGCGCACAGGGTCTCCGGTCGCCCCGGACGCAGGTAGTCGATGGAGAAGTCCACGACCTTGGGCACCCGGCT
>NZ_WNXE01000856.1:0-722 GCF_010993615.1 Arhodomonas sp. KWT
CTTCCCCGTATTGATGAGTGCGACTCATGGCTCCTATGGAGCCGGGCTGGTTAATCCAACGGCGGCAGGCAGTTACGAGTAGTGTGCGGAATTATGTGCACAAGCTAGAGCGAGGTGAGTGGTGAACCGCCCCGGCTTCTCCGGAGACCGTTGGTTGTGAGTCAGGCCGCTTCGGCCTGCTCGTTGAGTTGCCTGTAGTAGGCTGCCTCGACTTCGGCCGGAGGCCGGTTGCCGATGGCCTCCATGATGCGATGGTGGTTGTACCAGTGCACCCACTCCAGCGTGGCGAACTCCACGGCGTCCAGATTCCGCCACGGGCCCCGGTGACGGATCAGCTCCGCCTTGTAGAGGCCGTTGATGGTCTCTGCGAGGGCGTTGTCATAGGAATCGCCGACGCTGCCCACTGAAGGCTCAATGCCCGCGTCTGCGAGGCGCTCGGTATAGCGAATCGATACGTACTGCGCTCCCCTGTCGCTGTGGTGCACGAGCTGTGGCGTATCGCCCAGAGAGCGCTGGTGCAGGGCTTGCTCCAGAGCGTCCAGAGGCAACTCGGTATGGAGCGTGCCGGCAACGCGCCAGCCCACGATGCGCCGGGCATAAGCGTCGATGACGAAAGCGACGTAGGCAAAGCCCTGCCAGGTGGCCAGTAGAGTAAGAGGCAGGGCGTAGTCGGACTATCTCCCTGCCTCTCCTCTCCGAACCGGACGTGCACCTTTCAGCGC
>NZ_WNXE01000857.1:0-721 GCF_010993615.1 Arhodomonas sp. KWT
CCGTCCGCCTGCACGGCGAGCATCAGGCACGCCCGGCTGGCCACGCCGTCCACGCGCACCGTGCATGCCCCGCAGACACCGTGCTCGCAGCCCACGTGGGTGCCGGTGGCCCCCAGCTCGTGGCGCAGGAAGTCGCTCAGCAGGGTGCGCGGACGGGCATTGCCGCTGCGCTCGCGGCCGTTGAGCGTCAGGGTGACGCGATGGCTGTCGTTCGCCTCGATCTTCAGCACGGCCGGGCCTCCGTGATCAGCTGTCGCCCCAGCTCGCGCACCAGCGTGCGCCGGTACGCGGCGGTGGCGTGGGCATCGTCCTCGGCCCCGAGGGCCCAGGCGAATTCGTTGAGGGCCTCGTCCAGGCCGTCACCGGCGGGCAGCGTGCGCACCACCGGCCGGTCGGCGACGCCGCCGACGCCGAGGTCCACCTGTTCGCCGCGAATCGCCGCGGCCAGGGCGACGATGGCGAAGTCGCCGTGGCGCATCGCGACCTCGGTGAAGCGGTACTGCGTCTGCGCCTGCGCCAGCGGGAAACGCACCTCCGTGACCAGCTCGCCGGGGGCGCGGTCGGTGGTGAGCACGCCCTGGAAGAACGACGCCGCCGGCACCACGCGGGGCCGGCCGCGCCGGCCCTCCAGCACCACCTCGCCACCCAGGGTCGCCAGGCACAGCGGCAGCTCGGCGCTGGGATCGGCATGGGCGACGGAGCCGCAGACGGTGCCGCGGTT
>NZ_WNXE01000858.1:0-720 GCF_010993615.1 Arhodomonas sp. KWT
ATCATGCTCGCGGTGAGCTTCTTCCAGCGCGTGGAGAGCGCGTTCTACAAGCCGGCGTTCGTATTCTCGAACTACGCGCGGCTGTTCTCCTCGCTGTTCCTGGACAACCTCGCGTTCTCGCTCTATCTGGGCATGCTGGTCGCCGTGATTAGTGTCTCCGTGGCGTTCCCGTTTACCTACCTGCTCTCGCGCATGCGCATGCGTACGCAGACGATCTGGTTGGTGTTCCTGCTCTCGGTGCTCTCGCTCTCCGAGGTGATCATCGCGTTCAGCTGGTCGATCCTGCTCTCGCGCACCGCGGGGGTGTCCAACCTGCTGGTATGGCTCGGGCTGATGGATCACCCGGTGGGGCTCGCGCCCGGGTTCACCGCGGAGGTGCTGGGCTACTGCTACCTCACCCTGCCCTACACCGTGCTCATGCTCTACCCGTCCATGTCGCGGCTGGACCCGGAGCTCACCGAGGCCGCGCGCACCCTCGGGGCCTCGCCGCAGCGGGCGTTCTTCAACGTGGTGATCCCGGCGATGCGCCAGCCGATCGTGGCCTCGCTGATCCTGGTGTTCGTGTTTACTCTGGGCGTCTACCTGATCCCGCAGATACTGGGCAATCCGGAGCACTGGACCCTGTCGGTGCTGATCACCGACCAGGCGGTCTACCAGTCCAACGTGCCGTTCGCGGCGGCGCTGGCGGTGTTCCTGCTGCTGACCAGCCTGGCGCTCATT
>NZ_WNXE01000859.1:0-720 GCF_010993615.1 Arhodomonas sp. KWT
CACGAGCACGAGCACGAGCACGAGCACGAGCACCACGCCGACGGCGGCCACCACCATGACCACCATGGCAGTAATCCGCATGGCTGGCTCGATCCGGCCAACGCGGTGGTGTGGCTGGATGCCATCGCCGACACGCTGGCAAAGGCCGATCCCGAGCACGCCGGGACGTACCGGGAGAACGCCCGCCGTTCCAAGGCCGACATCAAGGCGCTGTCGAACGAGCTGGAGGCGCAGCTCGTGGATGCCAAGGATGTCCGCTTCGTCGTATTCCACGACGCCTACCAGTACTTCGAGAACCGTTTCGACGTCTCCGCGGTGGGCGCGATTTCCCTGGGCGACGCGTCCCAGCCCAGCCCCGCCCGGGTCGACGAGCTGCGTAACCGGGTGGTGGAGCAGAATGTCGACTGCGTGTTCAGTGAGCCGCAGTTCAACCCGCAGCTGGTGAAGAGCGTGTTCGGTGGCACCGGGGCCAATACCTCCATTGTGATCGATCCCCTGGGCACGGATCTGCCGCTCGACGGCGAGCTGTATCCGCAGCTGCTGCGCAAGCTCGCGAACGCGGTGAGTGAATGCGCGCAGACCCGTTGAAGCACCATCGCGCTCCCCTCTGAGAGGGGGGCGCCCTGCCAGCGGATCGCGGTATGCGTCGTCGGCGTCCCGCGGTTTCGAGCCGACGCTCATTCGCTCCGCAACGCCGGGTGGCAGGCCAGTCGCTGCCAT
>NZ_WNXE01000085.1:0-2584 GCF_010993615.1 Arhodomonas sp. KWT
CGGGTCCATGTCCGTCGGCTGGCTCAGGTTGAAGTGGATGTTGCCGTCGCCGACGTGGCCGAAGGGGCAGGGGCGGATGCCCGGCAGCCGCTCGGTTACCGTTGCCGTGGCCCGTTCCAGGAACGCCGGGATCGCCGGCAGGGGGACGGAGACGTCGTGCTTGATGCTGGCCCCTTCGCGGCGTTGTGCCCCGGGGATGCTGTTGCGCAGGGCCCAGAGGGCGGCACGGCCGTCCGCCTCGGCGGCGATGCGGTAGTCCCGCGCGAGGTGTGGGGCGCCGTCCAGGGCGGCCTCGAGCAGCCCGGGCAGGTCGTCGCGGCGGCGCGAGCTGGTGACGTCGAGGAGGACGTACCAGGGCCAGCGTGCCGGGAACGGGTCGTGGCAGCCCTCGCCGTGGCGCAGGGCGAAGGCCACCGGCCGCTCCGCCATGAGCTCGAACGCGGTGAGCGCGTCGCCGGTCTCGCCACGCAGTAGGGCGAGCAGCGCCAGCGCGTCGGCCGGGCCGTCCACCGCCACCAGGGCGGTGGCGTGGTGGCGTGGGCGGGGATAGAGACGGAGCACCGCGGCGGTGATGATGCCCAGCGTCCCCTCGGCGCCGATGAACAGGTCCTTGAGATCGTAGCCGCTGTTGTCCTTGCGCAGGGCGTGCAGGCCGTTCCATACGCGGCCGTCGGCCAGCACCACCTCCAGACCGAGGGTGAGGTCCCGCGCGTTGCCGTAGCGCAGGACGTTCATGCCGCCGGCGTTCGTCGAGAGGTTGCCGCCGATGCGGCATTCCGCCTCGGCGGCGTAGCTCAGGGGGAAGAGGCGGTCCGCCCCGACGGCGGCGCGCTGCACCTCCGCCAGGGTGCAGCCGGCCTCCACGGTGATGGTATGGCCCACCGGGTCGACGGCGCGCACCCGGTCGAGGCGCTCCAGCGAGAGGATCACCTGGTGGCCGGACGTATCCGGCGCGGCGCCCCCGCAGAGCCCGGTATTGCCGCCCTGGGGGACGACGCTCACGCCGGCGTCAGCACACTGGCGCACGGCCTCGGCGACCCCGTCGGTGTCGCCCGGCCGCAGCACCGCGAGGCACCGGCCCTGGAACAGTCCCCGGCGCTCGTGGAGGTAGGGCGCCAGCGCCTCGGGCTGCGTGACCACGGCCGTCTTGCCGAGCGTGTCTCGAAGCCGCTGGAGCAGGGTCTGTCCGTCGGCGGCCGCGTTCATCCCTTCGCTCATGAATCCTGTCCCGTCAACGCCTGTGAATGGCCTGCACCAGTGAGAGCGTCGCCACCACGGCTGCCAGCACCAGCCCGGTCAGGACGGTGGTGACAGCGGCCAGTGCCGCGGCCATCGGTCCGAAGATGGCCGGCGCCTTCATCAGCGTGGTCATCAGCGACTCCTGGTAGTAGAAGAACCACTGATGCCCGGCGGGAAACACCCATTCGTGCAGTCTCGAGAACCAGCCGCCCCCGCCGGCATCGAACATCGCCGCTGTCGCCGCGGCGACCAGGGCCAGCCCGACCGCCAGGGAGAGCAGCAGTGTCCGTGCCGGTGGTACGTGGCCTGCCGCGGCGAGCCAGAGCGTTGCCGCCGCGGCGAGGATCGCTGCGGCGACCGCCACCTGTAGAAACCGCTGTACGCCGGCGGCGACCAGCCGCAGGTGCGCGATCTCCGGGGCGCGCAGCATCGGTATGCTACGGGCGCTGCCCGCCGGGCGGTAGCGGATGCGCCCGAGCCCTTTGCCGCCGTGGTTCACCGCGTCCAGTATCGCACCGAACAGGGCCTGGTGTGTCTCCGGGGTGAGCGTTTCGAAGCCATTGCGGTAGCGGTTCTGTGGCCCGTACTCGGCGATGTGCGCCTGGATGTCGAGCCAGCGGTAGAGCACCGGATAGCCGAAGTCCGCCGTTGACAGTACCTGCCATGCCGCCCCGGCGCAGGCGACGAGCAGCAGCGGTGCCAGCAGTATCCCGGCGAGCCGTGTGGTCAGCCGGGCCGGGGAAAGCGTGTGGGGTATTGCCGGGCCGGTCATCCGTACGGCCACCTCCCATCGGGCCGGGTGCGGGCTTTGCCGCACGCATGAGGGGCCGTGCGCGGATCGTCCCAGGTGCGCGGGCTCTATCCCGGGCCCATGGGCGGAAACCGTGCGGACGCACCCCGGCGGAGCATTGCCGGAACCACCGGCCGGCCGGCGCGGTCGTCTGTCTGTCCCGTCGCTGCCCGGCGGGTGTCCCGACAGCCGCGACCGGATCCGCGGGCGCGCTGACGCGTGACAATCCCGGCGGCCGGGTTAGTAAACTAAGGCCATTGTACCCCGCGCCTGCGGGGGCGGCAGCCACTGCCACCGGGGGAAGGTCGGGCCCCCACGTCCGCGTCACCGAGCGGTGTCCCGGCTGGATCGCCGGGATCGTGTCCCGACACGCAGCGAGTGAGAACGGGCTACAGCGCCTGAACGGTTGGGTAACAGAGGAAGGCCCCTATGGATACGGCATTCTGGCACGAGCGCTGGGAGCGCGGGCAGATCGGTTTCCACCAGTCGGATATCAACCCCTGGCTGCGGCGTTACTGGCCGGAGCTCGGTGTCGCGCCGCCGGCGCGGGTGTTC
>NZ_WNXE01000085.1:2682-4714 GCF_010993615.1 Arhodomonas sp. KWT
TGTGCCGTTGTGCGGTGCCAGCCTGGACATGGCCTGGCTCGCCGGGCTCGGCCACGAGGTCGTGGGCATCGAGCTCTCGGCGACCGCCATTGAGCGCTTTTTCGCCGAGCAGGGCTGGCAGCCGGAGCGTCACGAGGGGCGTATCCCGAGCTGGCGCGCCGGTGGCGTCACCCTCTACGAGGGCGATTTCTTCGATCTGCGCGCGAGTGATCTCGCGGACGTTGCCGCCGTCTACGACCGTGCCGCGCTCATCGCCCTGCCGCCGCACATGCGCCCGGGCTACGCGGAGCATCTCGCCCGCATCCTTCCGGACGGCACGCGGGGCCTGCTGATAACCCTCGACTACGATCAGTCCGAGATGAAGGGCCCGCCGTTCTCCGTGCCCGCCGATGAGGTCGAGGGCCTCCTGGGCGGGGCGTTCGAGATCGAGCGGCTCGCCTGCGAGCCGGCGCTGGCGGCCAACGAGCGTTTCCGCGAGCGCGGTCTCACCGCCCTCGACGAGCTCGTCTTCCGTATGCGTCGCCGGTCGGGCGCAGCGGGAGAGGCACTGTCGCCGGATGCATGACAGTCCCGCGCCGCCGGCCCCCGGGCGGGATTGTCCCCCTGTGTTCCGAAACCTTTCCGTCATACGCTGTGTCAGCGGACAGGAGGGGGAGGGGAACACCCAAAATTACGTATCCCAGGAGTGAATCGATGAAGAATGCAGTTCGCGCGGTCGCACTGACCTCGACGCTGCTCGCCAGCGCGGCGGCGACGGCGTCCTCGCTGGACCTCAATCTCAGCGACGACGCCCTCCGCTTTGGCGGCCGCCACCAGCTCCAGTCCGGGGACGGCCTGGAGGTGAACGCCGACTGGCTCCACCACCAGGACAACGGCGACGTCCTCGGTGCCGGGCTGCTCATGGTGAACGACGCCGCGGCGGGCCGTGGTGCCCTGAACGTGGGCATCGGCGGGAAGCTGTTCTACGCGGACCTCGACCGCCGTGACGCCGACGGCGCAGCGGTGGGGCTCGGCGGGCGCTTTGAGTGGACCGCGCCGCAGTGGAACCGCCTCGCCTTCGCCGGCCACGGCTACTTCGCGCCGGACGTGACCTCCGGGGGCGATGTCGATCATTACACCGAGGTCGGTGTGCGTGCGGAGTACCTGGTACTGAAGAACGCCCACGCGTATCTCGGTTACCGCAATGTCCGCGTCGGCAACGGCAAGACCGATGACACCGAGACGCTGGACTCCTCCGTCCACGTCGGCCTGCGCCTGGACTTCTAGTCCGGTCTCGGCGGGGCCCGGGAGTCTTCGCTACGCGTAGGTCGCGCGCCACAGGCGTGCGACGTCTCCCGTCCCGCGTGGCCCTTCGCCCGGCGCCCCGGGCGTGGTCGGGCACGTGACGAGCGGGGCCGGAGCGTCGGGGCGAAGTCGCACACGGCCTGCGGCCGTGCCCGACCTACCCGGGGGCGCGGCCGGACGGGTGTTGGCTATGCCTAGCAGGGCTGTAGGTCGCGCACCGCAGGTGTGCGACGTCCCGTGCGGTTGCCGGCGGTCTGTCGTCATCCCCGTTAACGGCAATGCCACGCCGTGGGCCGGGACCAGTAGGTCGGCTGCTCCTGGCAGCCGGCATCCCGCCGGAGGCGCGCTCAGAGACGCTTTATGCCGCAGGCGTGGACGGCTCCTGTCTCCCGCGGTCTATCGAACGGCGCCGCCGCGCCCCTGGGCGACGGTGCCCGCCCCGCGTCTCTATTCCGTCGTCGCGGGCGGCGGGGGGGCATCCGGTTCGCCGGGGGCCGGCCTGTCCGGCTCCGCGGTGTCGTCCGTGGCCGGGCTGCTGCGGGTGCGTTCATCGAGGGTCACGCTCCCGGCGAGCCGTCCCAGCGCCTCCACGGCGAGGGGGTCGCCGGCCCGTGCCGCGCGCCGGATCCACTGCACCGCCTGCCCGGAGTCCGCCACCACCCCCTGGCCGTAGTAGTACATGTAGCCCAGCGCGTACTGCGCCCGCGGATTGCCCGCCCGCGCCGCCTGGTAGAGCGGCGGCAGCGCC
>NZ_WNXE01000085.1:4813-5975 GCF_010993615.1 Arhodomonas sp. KWT
GTCGTGGCGCAGCCCGCGAGGGTCGTCAGTGTAAGCAGCAGCAGGGGCAGTAACGGGGCTCTTGGCATGGGCGGGCAGACCTCGCGGGTAATGCGCCCGGTCAGCGCTTTCTGGCCAGAGTGACGCCGTCCGCCACCGGCACCAGGCACAGGTCGATGCGCTCGTCCTCGTGCAGCCGGCGGTTGAAGGCGCGTATCGCCCGGGTGTCCTCGTCGCGGCGGGCGGGATCGACCACGCGGCCGTGCCAGAGCGTATTGTCCACCACCACCAGACCGCCCGGACGGAGCAGCCTCAATGCCTGTTCATAATAGCCCGAATAGCCGGACTTGTCGGCGTCGATGAACACCAGGTCGTGCCGCCGGGCGCCACCCTCGGCGAGGAGCTCGTCAAGGGTGGTGGCGGCGGCCCCCAGGCGCAGCTCGATGCGCCCGTCGACCCCGGCGCTTTCCCAGTAGCGTTGCGCCATGTCGGTCCATTCGCGGCTGCGGTCGCAGGCCACCAGCCGGCCGTCCTCGGGCATGGCGAGCGCCATCGCCAGGGCGCTGTAGCCGGTGAAGGTCCCCACCTCGATGACACGCCGGGCGCCGGTCAGACGCACGAGCATCGCCAGTAGTGCCGCTTCCTCCGGGGCCACCTGCATGCCGGCCTGGGGCAGGCGGGCGGTGGCCTCGCGGAGCTCGCGCTGCACCGGCAGCTCGCGTACGCCCTCGCGCAGGAGGTAGTCGAGGAGGGTGTCGTCGATCCCGATGGTACGATTACTCATGACTGCCGTGTCCGGGTTACCTCGATGAGCGACAACACATCAGAGCCCCCGGGGGGCGTCAAGCCGCTCCGGGTCCTCCAGGTCAGCGACACCCACCTCTACGCGGATCCGGCCGCGGATCTCGCGGGCGTGCCTACCTCCGGGAGTGCACGGGCGGTGCTTGATGCCGCCCTGGCCGGGGAGGCGCCGGACCTCATCGTCGCGACCGGCGACCTCGTCCACGACGGCAGTGCCGCCGGCTATGAGCGGCTTCGCGGCTGGCTCGCGGACTCCGGTGTCCCCGCACTGGTCATCCCCGGCAACCACGACGACCCGGTGGCGATGGCCCGTTGCTTTGCCGAGGCGCCGGTGACCTGGCGCGAGAGTGTCTCCATCGGGGGCTGGCAGGTGATCGCCCTT
>NZ_WNXE01000085.1:6074-12018 GCF_010993615.1 Arhodomonas sp. KWT
CACGCCGGTGCTCGTCGCGGTCCATCATCCGCCGGTTGCCGTCGGTGCGCGCTGGCTGGACGGGATCGCCCTTGCCGACGGCGAGGCCCTGCTCGCCCGGCTGGGCGCCTGCGGACGGCCGGCTGTCGTCATTTGGGGACACATTCATCAGGCCTTTGAAGGGTGGTACGGGGGCGTGAGGCTGCTAGGGGCGCCATCTACGTGCATTCAGTTTGCACCGCTCAGCGGGGAATTCGCGCTGGATATCAGGCCTCCCGGCTGGCGAGAGTTGACACTCCACCCCGGCGGGGGTAACGAAACGTGTGTGGGGCGGCTGTCCGACGGGGCCTTTAGGCCGGTAACGGACTGCGAGGGCTACTGACCGCCCCTGGCTGACGTTGGTCTGGTGGGGGAGAACAGGGATGAGCCAAACGGCCACGGCCGAATCCTCGCCGACGGTGATCGCCCGGCTGCGTGCGGAGCTGGCCGAGGCGCGGGCGCGCGTCGACGAGATGGCGGCCTATTACCGGGGCGAGCTCGAGGCGCTGCGGCAGCGTTCCGAGGCGGAGATGGTGCGCAGCCAGGCCGATGCGGCCGGGCGGCGCAAACGCGCCGAGGAGGAGGCGGCAAGGCTGGCCGACGAGCTGGCCGCGGTCCGTCGCGAGGCGGAGCAGGCACAGCGCCGCTATGCCACCCTGGTGCGCGATCAGGAGGAGGCCGAGGCGGCCGGGCAGGCGCCCGCCTCCGAGCTGGTCCGTCTCGACCGTGAGGTCCGCGCGCTGCAGACCCGGCTGGACACGGAGCGTGCCGAGCGGCGGGAGCTCGAGCGCGTCTACGATGATCTCAAGGCGCAACACCGCCGCACCGAGGCCCGATGGCACGAGCAGATGTCGCGGCTGCGCCGTGGCTTCAAGGCCTCGGAGCAGCGGCGCAAGACCCTGGAGGCGCGGCTGCGCGAGCGCCAGGCCGAGGAGCGGGTCGCCGCCCCGGAGCCCCAGCGCGCGGAGAGCCGGCGCCGGCACCAGGCCGAGCTGAAGATGGGCTGGGGCCAGCAGGAGGTGACCTTCGGCGACGACCTTGCCGATGAGTTCACCCTGATCGAGGGTGATCGCTCGCTTGGTGCCCACGAGAAGGCCGAGCAGGCGCAGGAGGCCGCCGGTTCGCCGCCGGAATCCGTGAGTCCCGGTGAGGCGGAGCACCTGCTTGCCGGCCTCAACGTCGATCGCCGCGTGGCCCAGCGCCCGGATGGCGCCACTATCACGGGGGCCCCCGCGGCGGACGGCGGGTCCGCTGATAACGGTGCCGCGGTGAAGGCATCCGGTGGCGCCGGTGCTTCCACCGCCCCCGCCGGCGATTCGGAGGCGGCCAGACCCGCACCGCGGTTTGAGGCGCGGGCGCCGGCCCCGCCGGTGAGCAATGGGCCGCGGGTGCGTCCCAAGCCGCCCCGGCGGCGGTTTGTGGTCGGTCTGGCGGTTGTGCTGGTGCTGGCCGCGGTGGCCGTGAGCGGCAGCCCCCTGGTCAGCGCGGTCATGCCGTGGCTGGCCGGTCAGTGAGTGCCGTCGCGGACCAGCCGTCCCGGGCGGCGCTGGCCCGTGCTCACGCGTGTTGCCGGACCCCGGTCCGGCAACGGTCTGCGGAGGTCACGGGCGCCGGCCATGTACCACCGTCCCGCTCATCCTGAAGCGATTCGCTGACATGCCCGCGTGTCCGTGCGTCGATACCGGCGCCGGGACTTGTGGCGTGCGCGAAGGTCCCCGAGGCCCGGCGCGATCTAGATCTCGATCATCTCGAAATCCTGCTTGCCCGCACCGCACTCCGGACAGGTGAAATCCTCGGGTATGTCCTCCCAGCGGGTGCCGGGTTCGATACCCGCCTCGGGCAGGCCCTGCTCCTCCTCGTAGATCCAGCCGCAGACGACGCACATGAACGCTCGGTATTCCATTGAGGGGTATCCTGGGTGTAACTGACAGCCGGGCAGCTTACTAACCCGGTCACGGGTAATGCCACAGCTGTGCCCGTCCGACGCGGGTGGAGCGCTCGCCGTCGCGCGCGCAGGGCAGTACACTCGGGCCCACGACGGCCTGACGACAGCGTGGTGCATCGCATGAGCCCAGCTCCCCTGATCCGTGGACTTTATGTCATCACCGATGCGGGGATGCAGCCCCCGGAGCGCCTGATCGAGTCCGTATCCGCTGCCCTGCGCGGCGGCGCGCGGGTGGTGCAGTATCGCGACAAGGGCGATGACCGGGCGCGGCGTCAGGCCGAGGCCACCGCGGTCGTCGATGTCTGCCGCGCGGCGGGCGCGTTGTGCCTGATCAACGACGACGTGGCGCTTGCCGCGGATAGCGGCGCCGACGGCGTGCACATCGGCCGGGAGGACGGCGGGATCGCCGAGGCGCGCAGCCGGCTGGGGCCGGACGCGGTTATCGGGGTGTCGTGCTACAACGAGTTCGGCATGGCCGTGGAGGCGGAGGCCGCCGGGGCGGACTACGTCGCCTTCGGCAGTGTCTACCCCTCGCAGGTAAAGCCGGATGCCGTGCGCGCCCCGCTGTCGCTGTTCGCCCAGGCCCGCCGCCGGCTTTCGGTGCCGGTGGTGGGCATCGGCGGTATCGATGCGGACAATGCCGGTGAGGTCATCGCGGCGGGTGCCGATGCCGTGGCGGTGATCAGCGCGGTGTTTGCCGCACCGGATGTCGCCGCCGCCGCCAGGCGGCTGGCGGCCAGCGCGATCGCCGCCCCGTGGGGGCCCGCCGGACCGGACGGGCCGCCACCGGGCGGTGGTCGGTGACACATGGATCCAGCGTTTGGGAAACCGAGACTATGAGCCGTTCCTCCGAGCTTTTCGCCGAGGCCCGCGAGCACCTCGTGGGCGGGGTCAATTCCGCGGTGCGGGCGTTCCGTTCCGTCGGCGGCGATCCGCCGTTCATGCGCCGGGGCGAGGGCGCGTGGATCGAGGACGAGGACGGCCGCCGCTACGTGGACTACGTCCTTTCCTATGGCCCGCTGGCGGTGGGGCACGCCCATCCCGAGGTGGTGGACGCGGTGCAGCAGGCGGCGGCCCGTGGCCTGAGCTTCGGTGCGCCCACCGTGGCCGAGACCGAGCTCGCCCGCCGGGTGAAGTCGCTGGTGCCCTCCATCGAGCGCATCCGCATGGTCAACTCCGGCACCGAGGCGACCATGAGCGCCCTGCGCCTTGCCCGCGGCTATACCGGGCGGGATCGTATCGTGAAGTTCCAGGGCAATTACCACGGCCACGTCGACCCGTTGCTGGTCGAGGCCGGTTCCGGGGTGCTGACCCTGGGGATCCCGGGCTCGCCGGGCGTCCCGGCGGACGTGGTGGCGGGCACGCTGACCGTGCCCTACAACGACATCGAGGCCGCCCGCGAGGTCTTCAGCCGCTACGGTGACGAGATCGCCGCGGTGATGGTCGAGCCGGTGGCGGGCAACATGAACTGCGTGCCCCCGGTCCCCGGCTTCCTCGAGGGGCTGCGCGGGCTGTGCGATGACAGTGGCGCGCTGCTGGTCTTCGACGAGGTCATGACCGGTTTCCGGGTCGCCCCGGGCGGGGCCCAGGCCCACTACGGCGTGACCCCGGATCTCACCTGTCTGGGCAAGGTCATCGGCGGCGGCATGCCGGTGGGCGCCGTGGGCGGCCGCGGCGAGGTGATGTCCCACCTTGCCCCGGAGGGCCCGGTCTACCAGGCCGGTACGCTTTCCGGTAATCCGGTGGCCATGGCCGCCGGTATCGCGACGCTGGACGTGCTCGCCCGCGAGGGTGCCTGGGCGGGGGCAGAGGAGACCGCCCGGCAGCTCACCCAGGGCCTGCGTGAGCGCGCCCGGGCAGCGGGCGTGCCGTTCACCACCAACCAGGTGGGGACGATGATGGGCCTGTTTTTCACCGACGCCGAGTCGGTGACCGGCTTCGACGACGTCGCCGCGTGCGACGCTGAGCGGTTCAAGCGCTTCTTCCACGGCATGCTCGACGCGGGCGTGTACCTGGCGCCGTCGGCGTTCGAGGCCGCGTTCGTCTCCACCGCCCACGACGAGGCGGCGATCGGGCACACGCTCAAGGCGGCGGAACGCGTCTTCGCCGGGCTCTGACCGGCCTGGGGCTGCGGCGCGGTGGAGTGGCTGACGCCGGTCCTGGCATGGGTCGCGGCCCATGCCCACTGGGCCGGTCCGCTCATCGGGCTGGTGGCGTTCGCGGAGTCGCTGGCGCTCGTGGGGCTGTTCGTCCCCGGGGCGCTGGCGATGTTCGCCGCCGGTGCCCTGGTGGGGACCGGCCATCTGCCGTTCTGGCCGCTGTATGCGTGGTCCGTGGTCGGCGCGATCGCCGGCGATGGCCTGAGCTTCTGGATCGGGCGCTACTACGGCGGCGCGCTGCGCCGGCGCTGGCCCTTCTCCCGCCATCCCGATCTGCTCGAACGCGGGGTGCGCTTCTTCGCCGCCCACGGCGGCAAGGGCGTGCTGCTCGGGCGCTTCGTGGGACCCGTGCGCCCCATCATCCCCGCGGTCGCGGGCATGCTGGACATGCCCGGGGGCCGGTTCCTGCTGGTCAACGTGGCGTCGGCGCTGGCCTGGGCGCCCGCCTATCTCCTCCCGGGCATGGTCTTCGGGGCCTCCCTCGCGGTGGCCGCGAGCGTGGCCACCCGGCTGGTGACCCTGGTAGTGGCAGCGCTGATCCTCGCGTGGCTGGCATGGCGGCTGCCGGGTTGGCTACGGCCGGTGTTCCGTCGCACCGCCGTGCGCCTGCTCCATCGCCGGCCCGGGGCCCGGCCGCTGCGCGGCCTGCGTCACCCAGCCGGCATGCTCTGGCTGGTGGCGCTGGTGACGCTGTTGGTGACCCAGGGCGTCGCGCTCCGGTATCCGCTGCCGGCCGGGTGGGAACAGGACGTCCTCGACGTCCTCGATGCCCATCGCAGTGCCCTCCTGCGGATACTCCTGTGGCTGGTGACACAGCTCGGCAGCACGCTCGCCGTTGCCATCGCCGCGGCTGCGGTGACGGCGACACTGGCCATCGCCCGCCGGGGACGGGCGGCGGCGGTGTACGCAGGGTCGGTCGCCGGCACGGTCGCGCTCGGCTACGTCCTTAAAGCGCTCTATGCAGCGCCGAGGCCCGGCGCGCTCACCGGCGAGGCGTTCGGCTTTGCCTTTCCCAGCGGTCACAGCTACGGGATCGCGGTGTTCGTCGTCGCCACGGCGGTCCTGGTGGCACCGCCGGCCTGGCGGGGGCGGCGCTGGCTGTTCGCCGCCGCCGGCATTTTCGCGGTGACCGTGTCGTTGACCCGCCTGGGTCTCGGCGTGCACTGGCCCCGGGACCTGGTGGCCGGCCTGGCCCTGGGCGTGGTGGGCGGCGGCCTGCCGGCACTGCTCGGCCCCGGGCGCTGCCCGCCCGGGCTGCGCCGCCGCGTGCTGACCGTCGCCGTGCCAGCGCTCACTGTGGGGGCATTGGTCAACGGCCTGCTGAGCTACCCCGACGGGCTGGCGCGATATCCCGCCGTGCAGGACCGGACGCCGGTGACCGCCTCTGCGCTGTGCTCGACGCCCGGGCTGGAATCCCCGGGCACCCGGATATGGCAGGGGCGGGTAGCCGCGCTGGACGAGGCGTTGAAGGCCGCCGGATGGCGGGCGATGCCGGCGTGGACCCTGCAGGCGACGCTGCGCTGGCTGAGTCCCGATCCCTCGCCGGCGCTGCTGCCGGTGCTGCCCCGGGTGGAGGCGGGGCGATGGCCCGCGGCCGTGTGGATAGACGTGGACGGGCCGGACCGCCGCGTGCTGTGGCTGTGGTGGCGTGCCGCCGGCGTGGACGCGCCGGTGTGGCTCGTCGCGGCGGCGGATGAGCGTCTGCGGCCAGGCTGGCCCTTCGTGCTGCGCACGCTCACCCCGGCTGCCGTGCCGGTGGCCGAGCTACGCACGGCTGGGCGTCTCTGCCCGGCTGCCCCAGGGAGGTAGGTCGTGCACGGCC
>NZ_WNXE01000860.1:0-720 GCF_010993615.1 Arhodomonas sp. KWT
CAGGGCGGCCAGCCGCTCTGCGGGAATCGTGGCGCCGCTCGGGCGGAACCGGGTGTCCGGGTCGAGGACGGCGTCCGTGTCGGCCGCGGTGCCGAGGCGCCAGGCCAGGGACTCCGGCGCCAGCCGTGCCCCGCGGCAGGCCGGGCAGAGGTCGTAGCTGCGGTACTTCGAGAGCAGCACGCGGACGTGCATGCGGTAGGCACGGGACTCGAGCCAGTCGAAGTAGCGCTGGACGCCGTACCAGGTATCCGGCTCGTCCCAGCCGCCCTCGCCGTGGATGACCCAGTCGCGGTCGGCCTCGCGCATCTCCCGCCAGGGCACGTCCGTGGGCACGCCGCGGGCGCGGGCGTAGCGCAGGAGGTCGCGCTGGCACTCGGCGGACTGGCCGGACTGCCACGGCCGTATCGCCCCCTCGGCGAGGCTCAGCCGGTCGTCCGGTATCACCAGGGCGTAGTCGATGCCCATGACCCGTCCGAAGCCGCGACACTCGCTGCAGGCGCCGATAGGGGAGTTGAACGAGAACAGGTTGGGCTGCGGGTCGCGATAGGCGAGGTCGCAGTCCGGGCAGTGCAGGGCGGAGGAGAAACGGTGGTTCGCAGTGACCGTGCGTTCGTCGTCGAGCACGTCCACGCGGACCCGGCCACGGCCGTGCTGCAGCGCCGCTTCGACGGCCTCGACGATACGCTCCCGGCGTTCCCCGCTCAGGCGTACACGGTCCTG
>NZ_WNXE01000861.1:0-718 GCF_010993615.1 Arhodomonas sp. KWT
CCGAAGCGCTCGCCCCGGCGGAACGGCAGCTCGAAGGCCGCGCAGCGCACGTGGTCGAGCAGGATGAGGAGCTGGTCCGGGCTGATGCGGGCGTGCTCCGGCGAGGCCCCGAGGAAGAACTCCGGGTTGCGCACGATGTACTGGTCCAGGGGCTCGCTGGAGGCGATCAGCACCCCCAGTGCCGGACGGTTGCGCCGCCCCGCCCGGCCGAGCCGCTGCCAGGTGGCCGCGATGGTGCCGGGATAGCCGTTGAGCACGCACACGTCCAGCGCGCCGATGTCCACGCCCAGCTCCAGCGCGGAGGTGGCGATGACGCAGTCGACGTCGCCGCCGCGCAGGGCCTTCTCGGTGCCCCGGCGCTCGGTGGGGAGGTAGCCGCCGCGGTACGCGGCGACCCGTGCCGGGCGGCGGGGATCGCGGTCGAAGACGTCCTTGAGGTACTTGGTGAGCACCTCGACCATCAGCCGCGAGCGCGCGAACACGATGGTCTTCATGCCGCCGCGCACGGCGGTGCGCGCGATGCGCGTGGCCTGCGAGCGCGCCGAGGCACGGATACCCAGATCGGCGTTGACCACCGGCGGGTTCCACAGCAGCAGGTGCTTCTCCCCTGCCGGCGCACCGCTGTCGGTGATCGCCGCGACCTCGTCGCCCACCAGCGAGGCGGCCAGCTCCGCCGGGTTGGCGATGGTCGCCGAGGAGAGGATGAACACCGGGTCGG
>NZ_WNXE01000862.1:0-717 GCF_010993615.1 Arhodomonas sp. KWT
GGGGCGCTCGCGCGGGTCCTGCACGGATAGCGCGGCGGCGAGGATCAGCACCTCGCGCAGGCAGCCGTGGTCCTCGCCGGCGAGCAGGATGCGGGCGATCCGCGGGTCGATGGGCAGCCGCGCGATACGCCGGCCCAGCTCGGTGAGCGCCTCGGCGTCGTCCAGCGCACCGAGTTCGCGGAGCAGCCGCAGTCCGTCGCGGACGTAGCGCGGGTCCGGCGGCTCGACGAAGGGGAAGGCGTCGATGTCGCCGAGCCGGAGGTACTTCATCTGCAGGATCACCGAGGCAAGGTTGGTCCGCAGGATCTCCGGGTCGGTGAACTCGGGCCGGGACTGGTAGTCATCCTGGCCGTAGAGGCGGATGCACACGCCGGCGGCGACACGCCCGCAGCGCCCGGCGCGCTGGTCCGCGCTTGCCTGGGAGATCGGTTCAATGGGCAGGCGCTGGACCTTGGTGCGGTAGCTGTAGCGGCTCAGGCGCACCAGGCCGCTGTCGACGACGTAGCGGATGCCGGGCACGGTCAGCGAGGTCTCGGCGACGTTGGTCGCGAGCACCACCCGCCGCCCGCCGTGGGGGGCGAACACGCGCTGCTGCTCTGCCGCGGAGAGCCGGCCGAACAGCGGCAGGATCTCGGTACCGGTGGGATGGTGCTTGCGCAGTGCCTCCGCGGTCTCGCGAATGTCGCGTTCGCTCGGCAGGAATACCAGCACGTCCCC
>NZ_WNXE01000863.1:0-717 GCF_010993615.1 Arhodomonas sp. KWT
TGTCGTCGCCGTAGCCGAGGTCCCGCGCGCCCACGAAGCTGTCGATGCGCAGGAATCCCGCGTCCTGCCGGTCCAGGTGCTCCCACTCCGACAGTGGCCGGCCGATCACCCGGCAGCGCGTGTGGCCCATGGCCACGCACTCGCTTTCGCGCCAGTGGATGGGCATGCCGGTGACCGCCGTGCAGTAGCCGTCCGCGTACCCCACCATCACCCAGCACGCCGGCTCGCCGGTGACCCCGAAATGCTGCAGGTGTGCCTGGGTTTCCCAGGACGCGCCCCAGACGTAATCCCCCCGGAACT
Organism: Arhodomonas sp. KWT; assembly: GCF_010993615.1. Lineage (NCBI taxonomy): Bacteria > Pseudomonadati > Pseudomonadota > Gammaproteobacteria > Chromatiales > Ectothiorhodospiraceae > Arhodomonas > Arhodomonas sp. KWT. The sequence goes on from NZ_WNXE01000863.1 coordinate 301, forward strand.
CGCCGCGCTCCAGGTCCACCTGCATCGCCTCGATGGGCTGGTTGCGCACGAAGCCCTCCATCTCCCGCAGGCGTGGCCCCAGGGGCAGGGCCTGTGCGGGATCGGCGGTGGCGATCCGGCGGATGCGCTGACCGTCCTCGAAGCCCTGCTGGTAGCCCAGGCGCGTAAGGATATCGCGGGCCCGGGCGGTGCCCAGCTCCGCGATCAGCTCGCGGCGCAGCTCGGCCAGCGAGGTGGCGTGCATGAGCAGCATGCGCTGGTCGAAGAGCTGGATGTGCCCCGCGTCCGGGGAGAAGTGAAGGTGCTCGGCAAGCACGCCGGCGCTGGCGGCGGCGCCGGTATCCGGACTGGCGGTCATGGGACTCCTCCTGCAGCGCCTCCATGCGCGCCTGCCGGGTTGCGGGATATCCGGAAACC
>NZ_WNXE01000864.1:0-716 GCF_010993615.1 Arhodomonas sp. KWT
TTGCAGCCGATGGTGTCGGTGTCCAGGGCCACCAGCTCTCCGGGGCGGATCACGCGGTCGCTGGCCTCGTTGAACCACGGGTTGGTCCGCGGCCCGGAGGAGAGCAGCCGGGTCTCGATGAACTCGCCGCCGCCGCGGATCACCTCGCCGTACATGGTGGCGAACAGGTCGGTCTCGGTGACGCCGGGGTGGATGCCGCGTTCCACCGATGCCACGGCGGCCTCGCTCGCGGCCATCGACTGGGCCAGGCAGGCGATCTCCTCACGGGTCTTCAGCCGCCGGCAGTGCAGGGTGTCCTGCATGCAGTCGGCCACCTCCAGACCCTGGGCCTCGAGGTTGAGGGCGAGCAGGTGAGAGCAGCGGTCCAGCCCGACCCGGACGTTGCCGCGGCCGTGGGCGCGCACCAGGTCGGCGATCTCGCGGGCGAAGGGGTCGGCGCTGAGGTTGTCGCGCTGGTTCACCGCCGACCACACGACCTTGGAGGTGCGCGACTCGTCGATGGTCTCCAGCCAGGTGGAGACGTGGGCACTGCCCGGGTACTCGAACAGGATCACCGGGCCTTCCTGAGGCACGTAGATGTAACGCGTGGAGTTGCGCAGAAAGTAGCCGAACATGTTGCGCGAGCCGGTGGCGTAGCGTTGGTTGTACGGGTCGAAGAGCACCACGGCGGCGTAGCCCTTCTCCGCCATCATCTCGCGCAGCCGGCGCAGGCGCCC
>NZ_WNXE01000865.1:0-715 GCF_010993615.1 Arhodomonas sp. KWT
CACGGGCAGGCGCTGACGCGTGGACCGCGCAGGCGCGGCTGAGGCGGAGGGTCTCCGGACGGCGCCACGAGCCGCCCCCGTCACGCAAAAGGACGGCCGCCCGCGGGATCGTGGCGCGGTCGCACCGTAAGTCGGGCATACCGGGCACGCCGGGCGGACCGGCATGCCCGGGATTCAGGCCGCGTCAGCCACCGCGGACGCCCTTCTCGATGCGCTTGCCGATCGCCGGGTCGACGTTGCGCCAGTACTCGAACGCCCGCTCGAGCACCGGCTCCGAGACGCCGCCCTTGAGGTGGCCGACAACGTTGCTGACCAGCCGCTCGCGGGCGGCCTCGTCCATCACCTCGCGGACCAGGGTGCCGGCCTGGCCGAAGTCGTCGTCGTCCCTGCGCAGGGTATAGGCCTGGCGGACGAAATCACCGCTGGCCTCCCAGGTCGCCGCCTCCGGGTATCGCTCCGGATCCGCGGCGGGCCCGCCCTTGGAGTTGGGCGCGTAGACCGGGTCCGAGACCTTCTGCACCCGCATCGCCCCGTCCTTGGAGTAGCTGTGCACCGGGCACTGCGGCGCGTTCACCGGGATCTGCTTGTAGTTCACCCCGAGCCGGGCCCGGTGGGCGTCGGCGTAGGAGAACACCCGCGCGAGCAGCATCTTGTCCGGACTGACGCCGGTGCCGGGCACCATGTTGTTGGGCTCGAACGCCGCCTGCTCGATCTC
>NZ_WNXE01000866.1:0-713 GCF_010993615.1 Arhodomonas sp. KWT
GTCCTTGCCTGGGACGAGGGCGAGCTCCGCCGCCACCGTGACAGGCTGTTCCGCCTGCCGGCGCCGGTGCCCGACGGACCGGCGGGGCGGCTGGACTGGGAGGCGGCCGGGCATGGTCTCTCGCCGGAGATACGCGAGTCGCTGCGGTGTGGCGTCGCGGCACCGGGCGAGCGGCTGCGCCTCGTCTCCGGCGGGCCACGCCGGCGTGTCTCCGAGCTCTACCGTGAACGTGGCCTGGCCCCCTGGGAACGGCACTGGTGGCCGGTGCTGCGTCTCGACGACGTCCTCGTGGCGGTGCCGGGCATCGGCGTCGCCACGGAGTACGCCGTGCCCGCGGGCTGGTGGCCTGTCTGGCGCCCGGTGCTGCCCACCGGCACGGATGTCACCGCCGGCTGGGCGCTTATGGCGGGGGAAGGTGAGTGATTGGCGTCATTGACAGGGGGAGGCACCGGCGTAGATTGGCAGTGTAGCCGTGGCCGTGAGGGGGCAATCGAGGCCGCCCCGCGGTCACCGGGCGACCGGTAAACGCAGCGATACGCAGAGGGTGCCAGGGATGTGCCTCGAATCGCGTTGCCCGGGACGGGCGGCAGGTCCCGCCAACGGCCGCCGTCGTCACCGGTTGCCGCCTCCGTCATGGTATCCGGACCGGTGCGGAGGGGCCCCATGTCCATGAGCCGTTTCGTGATCGCCGTCGCGATTGCCGGTATCACCGT
>NZ_WNXE01000867.1:0-711 GCF_010993615.1 Arhodomonas sp. KWT
CGCCAGCGGCGCCGGCGGCTCGGCTACCAGGCGTACCTGCAGATCGTCGCGGCCACCAACTTCAAGCAGCGCGTGCGCAAGACCCTGGAGTACTTCCACGCGGACCGCCTGAACTACGCGGTGGTCGGCACCCCGAACCGGCTGGAATACGACCAGGGCTTCTTCGTGAAGGGCGGTGACGGGGCGGCGGACGTCAAGCCGATCGCCCACCTGTACAAGTCGCAGGTCTACGCGCTGGCGCGCCATCTGGGGGTGCCGGAGTCCATCTGCACGGCCGCACCGACCACCGACACCTACAGCCTCCCCCAGGGCCAGGACGAGTTCTACTTCGCGCTGCCATACGACCGCATGGATCTCGCGCTGTACGCACGCAACCACCACATGCCCGCGGAGACCCTCGCGGAGGCGCTGGGTGTCGCGGTCACCGAGGCGGAGCACATCTACCGCGATATCGACGTCAAGCGTCGTACGACCCGATACCTCCACGAGTCGGGGCTGACGGTCGTGCCGGTGCCGGAGGTCCCGCTGCCGTGACCGGCAATGCCGCGGTGCGTGTCGTGCACGTGGCCTCCGGCGATCTCTGGGCCGGCGCGGAGGTTCAGGTCTACGGCCTGGTCACGGCGCAGCGGCGTGCCGGCATGGACGCCCGGGCGGTGCTGTTCAACGACGGCACGCTGTACCGGCGCCTGCGCTCGGACGGCGTGCCGGTGA
>NZ_WNXE01000868.1:0-711 GCF_010993615.1 Arhodomonas sp. KWT
GTCCAGCGCGACCAGGGGATCGTCGTCGGGCTGGGCGATGTACAGCGCGTAGCGTCCGGGCATCGGGTCACGCAGGGCGCTGAGCTGGGCGCTCACGGCCCGCTGCTGGCGTAGCTGGCGGCGGCGGGCCGGGGGCGCGGGCACCGCCGATGCGCCGAGCCGCGTGTACAGGCGGTCGAGCCAGCGGCCGGGGCTGCCTGCCGGTGGGGTAGGGGAGCCGGCGGGGACCGACGCGCTTTCCCGGCGGCGGGTGCGGTAGAGCCCGTGCCAGCGCAGGTATGCCCGCTCGCTGACCGGGTAGGCGTCGAGCCGCTGCGGTGCGGCGTGGATGCTGCTCGCAAGGTGCGTCCCGCAGGGGTCGGCCATCAGTCGGCCGGCCAGCCATGGTGCCTGGAGGAAGAGTACCGGCACATCGGCTTCCCGGGCGAAACCGGTTGCGGCGAGGCCGGCGACCTGACGGCCGTTCCAGACGAGCAGCAGGGCGATGCCGCGTTCGTGGTGCAGCTGCGCCAGCAGCTGCCGGGTGCCCGCGTGCAGCCGGCCGGCCTGGCGGGGTGTCAGGGTGTCGGTGCGCCGCTCCAGCGCCTCTTCCGATGCCGTGGCTGCGTCGTCGCGCGGGCCGATGAGCCGGACGTCGATGCCGCGGCGCCGGCCCTCGCGGACCAGCGCGGGGCGCGGGACGATCACGGTCAGCGTCAGGCCCAGCGTGTC
>NZ_WNXE01000869.1:0-710 GCF_010993615.1 Arhodomonas sp. KWT
AGGGCGGCCAGCACGGTGCCGATGGTGAAGGTCAGCAGGAACACCCGGTTGGCGTTCACCCCCATGGCCGTCGCCGCCTCGCGGTCCTCGGCGGTGGCGGTGATGAGGTGGCCGAGCAGGGTGTGATGCAGGAACCACCGCAGCCCTACCAGCGTGAGCACGGCCACACCGGGCAGCAGCAGCACCTGGTAGGCGTTGTAGGGGATGCCGAGCACGTTGATGGTGCCCATCGCGTCGACCAGGCTGCTCGCCGCGTAGGGCTGCACGCCGAAGACCAGGCGCTGGACGTCCTCGAGGATCATGAAGATGGCGAAGGTGACCAGCAGCTGCAGCACCTCCTCCTTGACGTAGATGTAGCGCAGCACGAAGCGCTCGATGACCAGCCCGAGCACGCCGCCGGCCATCGCCGCGCCGATGACCAGCGCCGGCAGGTGCAGCCAGGGGCTGAGCCCGGCGGAGGCGATCGCCAGGCCGATGCCCGCCGACAGGTACGCGCCGATGGCGTAGAAGCCGCCGTGGGCGATGTTGAGGATGCGCATCACGCCGAAGATCAGCGTCATCCCGACCGCCACCATGAAGACCTGCGAGGCATACGCCAGGCCGTCGAGCACGGCGAGCGTGAAGATGATGAGGTCCACGGTTCCCCTCCCGCTTCAGGCCGCGGGGCGCCGGAGCGCCCCGCGATCAGGCCGTCGTCGATCCGCCGGGCT
>NZ_WNXE01000086.1:0-11982 GCF_010993615.1 Arhodomonas sp. KWT
TCGGCGAACCGCTGAGCATGAACTTCATGGTCGGCGGCGCGGCGATCCTCGCCGGCGTGGTCTGCATCAACCTGTAGCCGCCGACGCCTCCGACTGCGGGGAATGACGGGGCGATTCCCGGGCGGTGTTACCAGCCCGTCGTCACCGGCACGCCGGCCGGAACGCCACGGTCACCCGGCGATACGCCATGCTTCACGTAGGCGACGATTCGCTCCGCGAGCACCTGAAGGGTGTCAAAGGCGGGCACCGGCGCAGCGAACCGATCGGCGATCAGGGAGAACTCGGTGCAGCCGAGCACCAGCGCGTCCGCACCCCCTTCGGCAAGCTCCCGTGCGGCGGCGGCGAGCAGCGCCACCTCCCGGGACGTGACCCGGTCGGCCTTTACTGCACGAATGACCTCCAGCAGGCCCCCCTCGTCACCCGGATACACCAGGGAGACACCGTGGCGCTGCGCATACTGCTCGTAGAGTGCGACCTTGCGCAGCGCGGGCGAGGCCAGCATCCCCACCCGTGCCGGCGTGCCGGTCTTCGCGGTGACCGTCGCGAGGGTCAGATCCACGAGGTTCCAGACCGGCACGGACACCGCCGCGGCGGCGTCGCCCCAGTAGTGGTGCGCGGTATTGCAGGGGATCACCAGGAAATCGGCCCCACACCCCTCCAGCGACCGTGCCATGCCGGCGATCGTGGGCCCCGGATCCTCGCCGGCACCCTCGATCAGCGCCTTGATACGCGAGGGCACCTTGGGGTTGTTGTCCACGAGCATGTGGATGTGATCGGCGTCGTCGGCCGCCGGGGTGGCGTCGATGACCCGCTGCATCAGCTCCACGGTCGCTTCGGGGCCCATCCCCCCGATCACGCCGACGACTGGCTCACTCATGGCTGCTGTCTCTCGTTGCCTCGCGTTGGTGTGAAACCGCCGGAACACCGGCGGTTCACGGCTACACCTTGCCTTTCCAGGGCACCAGCCAGCGCTCCAGAAAGCGCATCATGATGTCGAAGCCCAGCGCGATCAGGCCGATCACGATAATGCCCATGAACACCACGTCCGTGACCAGGAACTCCGAGGCGTTGAGCACCATGTAACCAAGGCCCTGCTTCGCCGCGACCATTTCGGCCGCGACGAGCGTCGTCCAGCCGAAGCCGATACCGATGCGCATGCCGGTGATAATCTCGGGCATGGCCCCCATGAGGATGACCTGCATGATCACCTGACCGCGGTTGGCGCCCATCGCGTAGGCGGCGTGGATCTGCTCGATGGAGACCGAGCGCACGCCCGCCCTGGCGTTCAGGCACATCGGCGCGAACATGGAGAGGAATATGAGGATGACCTTGGATTCCTCACCGATGCCGAACCAGATGATCGCCAGGGGCAGATAGGCCAGTGGCGGAATGGGGCGGTAGAACTCCACGGGCGGATCGAAGATGCCGCGCATCACCCGGTTGACGCCCATCATCACGCCGATCGGTATGGCGGTAACCACGGCCACGGCAAAGGCGCCGAATACCCGCGACATGCTTGCCAGCGTGTGCTCGAGCAGCGTTCCGCCGCCGAAGCCACTGACGGCCACCTCGTAGAACTTGTGGATGACGGCCTGCGGCGTCGGCAGGAACAGCGGTTGAATCAGGCCCAGATTGGTCACCAGCGTCCACAGGGCGAGCAGGGTCACCACCGTGGCCACACTGATCGCCGCGCTCTTGCCCTGGCCGGGCGCCCCGAACGAATCGCCGGGTTTGGCCGGGCCCGCGCCGAAATGGTTCTTCAACAGGGCCATGAGGCCGCCGGATTCCCGGTGACCGATGTCGTGTTCGGCAACTGCGTTACGCATTGGCGGCCTCCCTCGATGGGGGCGTTTCGGCCCCGGCGTTTTCGTCGCTGGTGATGATGTCCAGAACCTCTTCACGCATGTCGATGAAATCCCGGCTCGACTTCACCGCACGCGCGTCGCGGCATTCCATGAAACGCTCCTGGAAATCGAGCTTGTAGGTATGCGTAATGCGTCCCGGGCGTGGCGACATCACGATCAGCTTGGTCGCCATGAACAGGGCCTCCTCCACGCTGTGCGTGATGAAGAACACCATCTTCCCGGTGCCACGCCAGACATCCAGGATCAGCTCCTGCAACGTCTCGCGCGTGAGCTGATCGAGGGCACCGAGTGGCTCGTCCATCAGGAACATCGACGGATCGCTGGTGAGCGCCCGCGCGATACCGACGCGCTGCTGCATGCCGCCGGAGAGCTGATAGATGGCGTGTTCCTTGAACTCCCCGAGGCCGACGAGGTCGAGGTTGCGCTCGGCGATCTGCAGCCGCTCGTTCTTCGACACGCCCTGCAGCTTGAGGCCGAAGGCGACGTTCTTGATGACATTGAGCCAGGGCATCAGGGCATGCTTCTGGAACACCACGCCGCGGTCGGGACCCGGCCCCTCGACCGGCTTGCCGTTGAGCAGTACCTGCCCTTCGCTGGGTTGGATGAACCCCGCGAGCAGATTCAGCAGGCTGGTCTTGCCACAGCCCGAGGCCCCCAGGGCGACCACGAAGTCGTCGTTGTCGATACGGAAATTGATGTCGTCCAACGCGTGAACCTCTTCGCCGGGCGTGCTCCCCGGGAAGACCAGACTCACGTTGTTGATGTCCATGGTCATACGCACCTCCGGAAACCGGCTTCGGCCGCCCTCGGCGCGGGACCCCGGCCCCGTCGCCAGGCGTCGGCGCAACGGCCGGGCACGATGCCCGCCGGGACTGGTTCTGCGCTTGTGTTTCTCATCTCTCCTCCGATCTTGGTGCTCACGATCGAGCACGGTTCCGTGACTAACCGCGCACCGCGACATCCAGTGCTTCGGCCAGGATCTCCGCGATGCTCTCGCAGTCCGCCTCCGTGAACGTCAGCGGAATGCGGATATCGCAGAGGGTGGCCAGGATCGTCGCGGTCCGCGGCAGGGACCGCGTGCCGGCCAGATAGCGCCAGCTGTCGTAGCGGCTGGTGTAGCCTTTGGGTTCTGGATCCCCGAACCACTTGACGGGAACGCCCCGCTGCGCGGCGGCGTCGCAGAACGAGCGGATCGCCTCCGCGTCGAGCTCCGGCAGCGAGAACTGAATGGAGCTGCCCACATACGCCTCGTGTGCCGGGCGGGTCGGAAGCCGAACCCCGGGGATCCCGCGCAGCCCCCGCTCGAGGGCAGCGTAGAGGTGGTTCCAGCGACGGCAGCGCTCGTCGAGCTCGCGGAGCTGCGGCCTGAGAACGGCCGCCCGCAGGTTGTCCATCCGCCCGCTGTAATTCGGGGTATCCAGGCGGACCTCGGAAAAGGTCTCCGGCGGGGGCGCGGCGAGGTGCCGGTCGTAGAACATGTACGACCCGGACAGCAGGACCGCGCGCCGCATGACCTCCGCGTCGCCCGTGACCAACAGCCCCCCTTCGCCGGAATTGAGGTGCTTGTACGTCTGGGTGCTGAAGCAGGCGACCGTGCCGAACGTGCCGCTCATGCGCCCGCGCCACCGGGCACCCATCGTGTGGGCGCAATCCTCCACCAGGGTGATCCCGCGCTCGTCGCAGAACGCGGCGATGGCGTCCATGTCGGCAATGTGCCCGCGCATGTGGGACAGGAGAAAGACCCGTGCGCCGGATTCCTCCGCGGCGCGGCGAAGGTCCTGGAGATCGACCGTGTAGTCCTCGTTGGTCTCCACGAGGACCGCACGGGCGCCGGCGTTGTGTATCGCGCCCGGGACGGGCGAGAGGGTAAAGGCGTTGGAGAGGACCGGCTCACCCGGGTCGAGGCCCAGGCTGCAGAGCGCCACGTGCAGGGCGTAACCGCCGGAGGCGCAGGCAAGGCAGTACGGCAGACCGATGTAATCGGCGAACTCGCGCTCCAGCAGCGCGGCCTCGCCGGGCTCCCCGGGGGCCGTGTTGTAGCGGTGAAGGCGACCCGAACGCAGCACCGAGACGGCCTGCTCGATCGCCTCCTCGGAGATCGGTTCCTGCTGGGTAAAGGACTTGGAAAAGGTCTTCACGTAACGCTCCCGGCTCGAAGGCTCAGCGCTGGGTGTGCCGGTGAATGACGAAGTCCCAGTTCTGGTCCGGGAAGTACTTCTGCAGCCGCCAGTCGCAGGCCCTGGCATGCCCCTCCATGCCCTCGACGCGGGAAATCCGCGACCCCACGGCGCTGAAGGTCCGGTTGGCCTCCGGGCTGATCTGCTGGTAGGTGAGGACCTTCATGAACTTGTGAACGTTGAGCCCGCCGCTGTAGCGACCCGCGCGCTTGGTGGGCAGGATGTGGTTGGTCCCGGAGCACTTGTCACCGTGGGTGACGGTGCTGCCCTCGCCGAGGAACAGCGACCCGTAGTTGCTGAGGTTGTGCTTCCACCACTCCAGGTCCTCGGCCAGGACCTGCAGGTGCTCGGAGGCATACCGGTCACTGACCTCCACCACCTCCTCGCGGGTCTGGCACAGGACGATCTCGCCGTGGTCCCGCCAGGCCGAGTGCACGACGTCGGGGTCGGGCATGTCGTCCGCGAGTTCGGGGACCAGCTCCAGCACCCGCCGGGCCACCGACTCGGATGTCGTGAACAGCCACACGGGCGAATTCGACCCGTGCTCGGCCTGGGACACCAGGTCCACCGCGATCGTCATTGGGTCGGCGCTGTCGTCGGCGATCACCGCCGACTCCGTGGGCCCGGCAAAGACATCGATTCCAACCCGCCCGAACAGCAGGCGCTTGGCCTCGGCGACATAGGCGTTCCCCGGCCCCACCAGGATGTCCGCCTCGCGGCCGGTGAACAGGCCGTAGGCCATGCTCGCCATGGCGTGCACGCCGCCCATCTCCAGGATGACATTGGCCCCGGCCAGGTCCATGGCGTAGGCCACGGCGGGGTTGATGCCCTCGCCCCGCGGCGGCGAGCAGGCGACCACGAAGGGCACGCCGGCGGCCTTCGCCGTGGCCACGCTCATGATCGCGGAGGCGGCATGGGCATAGCGGCCGCCGGGGATGTAGCAGCCGGCGCACTGAACCGGCATCACGCGCTGGCCGAGCCATACCCCTGGCTCCGTCTCCAGCTCGAATTCGGTGAGGCTGTCGCGCTGCGCCTCGGCGAAACGCCGGACCTGGGTGTGGGCGAATCGGATGTCCGCCTTGACGCCCTCGGGGACCTCGTCGATCAGCGCCTGCTTCTTCTCGGGCGCGAGGACGAAGTCCCCCTCCCAGCCGTCGAACTTCCGGGCGTAGTCGCGCACGGCGTCCTCGCCGCGCTCGCGGATGTCCTCGAGCATGCCGCGCACGGCATCGGTGACGCGCTCGTCCTCGGCCTCGACCCCGGCCTTTGCCGCGGCGCGCTTTATGTACTCCATGCCTCTCTCCTCCGTACCGGCATCTTCGTGTCAGGGGTTTCGCAGCGCCCGGAATCAGGCCCGGTAGTCCCGGAATCCGAAGGTATCGGGATAACCGAACAGCGCGGCGCTGCCGCCGGTATGCACGAAGACCACGTTCTCGTCAGGCTCGAAGTGACCACGGCGGACCAGGTCGATCAGGCCGGCCATGCCCTTGCCCGAGTAGACCGGATCCAGCAGGATCCCCTCCAGGCGCCCGAGCAGGTCGACCGCCTCCACCATCCCATCGGTGGGAATGCCGTAGCCCTCGCCCACGTAGTCGCAGTTCGCCATCACGTCCTCGCGCGCCACCGCGTCGCCGATACCGAGATGCCCGGCGGTGCGCTGCGCGAGCGCGAAGACGTTCTCCTCCTGCTTCTCCCGCGGGGCCCGCACCCCGATACCCAGCACCGGGATGCCGCTATTCGAACCGCTGAGCCCCGTGACCAGGCCCGCCTGCGTCCCGGCACTGCCCGTGGCGTGCACCACCCGGTCGACCCGCAGCCCGCGGTCGTTCGCCTGGGTGAGCAGCTCCAGGGCCGCGTTCACGTAACCCAGTGCGCCGGTCTCGTTGGAGCCACCGCCGGGAATGATGTACGGGCGCCGGCCATCGCCGCGCAGTCGTTCCGCCAACGTGTCCATCTCCGCGTTCATGTCCGCGCCGCCGGGGCGCATGGCCAGGCTCGCCCCGTGGAGCTGGTCCAGGAAGACGTTGCCGTTGTAGTTGTACGCCGGCTCCGTGCTGCCGGTGCGATCCTCCAGCAGGATATGGCAGTCCAGCCCCAGCTTCGCGGCAATCGCCGCCGTCTGCCGGGCATGGTTCGACTGGGTCGCCCCCTGCGTGATCACCGTGTCCGCCCCGCGCTCCAGCGCGTCGGCCATCAAAAACTCCAGCTTGCGCGTCTTGTTGCCGCCAGTGGACAGGCCCGTGCAGTCATCCCGCTTGATCCACAGATTCGGACCACCGAGGTAATCGCTCAGCCGCTTCATCGGCTCCAGCGGCGTCGGCAGATGGGCAAAGTGCAGTCGAGGGAACCGTGACAGGTGCATGCGAACCTCCAGCCTCAAGTTATGCATATCTTTAATGCTCGATTCGTGCCGGGGTCGACATGGCTTCTGGAAAACCGGCCAACTCCCTTTGCACGTGAGCGACTTGGGAAACGGTAGCGCCGTGCAAAAAGCGTGACCAATGCCGAGTTCCTTACCGTGTATGCGGTTTTTGCATCGCCGTCACGTGGGCGGCCTGCCGCCGGAGAGGAGGACGATGAACCGGGCCCGAATGGCGGGTTTTCCGGCGCCCGTTATGGCGCACACTGGCTCCAAGGCAGCGGGTTTCGACCCGGGGCGGCAACGGGTCGACAATGCGAGGGGCAGGATGCGCGCTTATACCCGGTCCGGCTGATGGTGCGCCTGCCGGTCAGCACGTAGGGGGCGGCCCGGCCCCGGCGAGGGAGCCGGCCATGGGCGGGCGTTCGAGCCCATGGCGCGGGACTCCTTGATCTACGTGTGGCGTTCTTCGAATCCCCCGGCCTCGACGTCCGGCATTCGATAGCGGCAGTGACCGGCTTGCCGGCCTAGCCCTCGCCGTCCGCAGGGTTGACCGCGGGGGATCAATCGAATGGCCGGGGATCGCGTCGTCGGGTCCCGCCCAGGGCGGCCTCAATAGCGGTCGCCGTGGACAGCAGCTCGGCGTCCTCGCCGGCGGGGCGGCTGATCTGCAGACCGATGCCGTCGCGTCCCCGGAGGGGTACGGTCGCGGCACAATGGGCGAAGACGTTGCCCGGCCGGGTGTGCTCCAGGCTCCGGGCGATGAACGCGTTCGCCGCCGCGAGGTCACCCACCTCCTCCACCGGCACCGGCTGAATCGGAGACGTCGGTGTCACAAAGGCATCCACGCCCGCCAGGCGGGCGCTTGCCGCCCCGGCGAGCGTCTGCAGACGCCGCTGCATGCGGGCATAGTCCGCCGCCGACAGGTACTCGGCACCGTCCAGACGACTGATGGCGACCGGGTCGATCAGCTGCCTGTTTTCGGCCACTCGGCGGCGGCCGAGTGTCGCGAGGAGGTCCGTCGGCACGAGCTGTGCGAAGATTTCGTCGACCTCGCGGCGATCCACGCTCGACGGCCAGTGGATCTCCCGGAGCCTCGCACCCCGGCTTTCCAGCTCCCGCAACGCCTCCTCATATCGGCGGGCGACAGACGGGTTGGGACCGGCAAGGCAATCGGGCCCCGGGACGCCTAACCGTACGCCCGCGAGATCGGGACGGCCGTCCGCGCGGCGACCACCGAGGGCGGCAAAGGCGATCGCGGCATCACGGGCCCGCGCCGTCAGCAGGCCGACGCAGTCCATACTCGGGCAGAGCGGGAAGATCCCGTCCCGGGCCCAGACGTCGCGTGATGGCTTCAACCCGAAGACGCCGCAGAACGCCGCCGGCAGCCGAACCGAGCCGCCGGTATCCGTACCCACCGCGACCGCGCATAGCCCGGCGCCCACGGCCACCGCGGAGCCGTTACTCGAGCCGCCGGGAGTGAGTTGCCGTCCGCCGTCGATGGGGTTCCAGGGGGCAGGATGGGTCAGGTTGTGTGCACCCGCCGCGAACTCGATCGTGCGGGTCTTGCCCAGGATGATGCAGCCCGCGCGCCGCAGCTGCCGGACGAAGCTGCCTTCGGCCCCGATGCAGTCGGAGACGTCGATGCACGAGCCGGCCCGCGCCGGCGGATGACCGTCCACGGCGAACAGGTCCTTGACCGCAACGGGCACCCCCATGAGCGGGCCAAGGTCCGTGCCGCTGCGGAGCAGTCGATCGAGGGCATCCGCGGCCTCGAGGGCCTCGTCCGGGGCAATCGAGACGAAGGCATTCAGGATCGGATCGAGCGCCTGAATACGCTCGAGATAGGCCTCCGCCACGGCCCTTGCCGTCGTCTCCCCGTTTCGGAGCCGTCGGCCGAAGGCTTCTATCCCGCCTTCGGCGAGGGGATCGGAGGTGATATCCCTCTGCATGGGCTACCGCTGCTCCAGTGCCGGGTTGGGTGCGTCCGGGCGGGCCACCAGGCAGGCCGATCGGCGGCCTGCTCTGCCCCGTAATGGTTAGGAGGCGTCCCTGGTGACGCGTCGGGCGGATCCGGGGGCTCTCGTCGTGTCGCGTGCCCCGAGAACAGGGCGCGGCCGCCGGGGTGACTCGAGCCACCCCGGCGACCGTATCGCCTCACTGCTCCATGGCAGCCTTGACCCATTTGTCCGTCACGTAGTCCTCGGGGTGCTCCGGCACGCGTTCGACCTTGCCAAGCCCCTCGAGGAATTTTGCGGTGTCCTTCAGAGAGAAGGCCGCACCGGAGTCGGCTCCGCCGCCAAGCCACCGCTCGGAGGCCTGCTCATCCAGTGACGGGAAGACGTACTGCCCGAGTACCGTGGGTACGTCGCTCGCCTGGCCACCGGTGATGCTGACCACCTTCTTCACCAGGTCGGAATCCTCCGTCCACTTGTCCGGATGCTCCCGGTACATCATGGTGTACTTGTCGAGCACGCCGACGAAGGCGGTCATGAAATCCGGGTGGCCGTCCGCGAACTCGGGCCGAACCGTGTAGCCGTTGAACGTGCACTTGCCCAGCTCGCAGAGGTCGCCGGAGGTGATCATCACCTTGCCACCGTTACGCAGCATTCGCTGCAGGGCGGGGTTCCAGACGAACGCGCCGTCGATGTCACCACGTGCCCAGGCGGCAGCGGCCTGGCTCGGCTGCATGTTGAGAAGCCGAAGATCGCCCTCCTCGATACCCCAGTTCTGGAGCGCGAACATCATGTCGTAATGGCTCGTGGAGACGAAGGGCACGCCCAGCGTCTTCCCCTTCAGGTCCTCCGGGTCCTCGATACCGGCAGACTTGCGGACGACCAGCGCCTCGCTCTCACCGATTCCCTCGACGATGTAGAAGAGCTTCAGGTCCACACCGTGGGAGATGGCGGAGGCGATGGGGCTGGAGCCGGCCATCGCGACGTCCACGGATCCGGAAGCAACCGCGGAGATAACCTGCGAGCCGGAATCGAACTGATGCCAGTCGATGTCGTAGCCCGTGGCCTTCTCGAATTCGTGGTCGGCGATGGCCGCCTTCCACGGCTGATAGTTAAGCTGGTAGCCGACGGTGACGGTCTCCTTCGCGGACACGCTACCAACGGAAAACGCCAGGGCCCCGACCAGGGCACAGGTCATGGTTCTCAACCCGTTTCTGTCCAGTTTCATTTTCTCTTCCTCCTACGTCTCCGGGGGATGCCAGTGAATGTCGCTCGGACGTTCGCCCCGGTTTTATCGATAAATTCGTTGACGCCTTAGTTGTCAGAATCGGTCGGATCGCGGTCCGGGCCCCGATAGTCCGGGAAGCCGAAGGTATCGGGGTAACCGAACAGCGCCGCACTGCCGCCGGTATGCACAAAGACCACATTCTCCTCCGGCTTGAAGTGGCCGCGACGGACCAGGTCGATCAGCCCGGCCATCCCCTTGCCGGAGTACACCGGATCCAGAAGGACGCCCTCCAGGCGGGCGAGCAGGCGCACCGCCTCCACCATGCCGTCGGTGGGCACGCCATAGCCCTCGCCGACGTAATCGCAGTTGGCAATCACGTCCTCGCGCGAGACGGCGTGGCCCACCCCGATGAAATCGGCGGTACGCTGCGCGAGCGCGTGGACGTTCTCCTCCTGTTTCTCGCGCGGGGTGCGAACGCCGACACCGAGGACCGGAATGCCCGCGTTGGAGCCCGCGAGTCCGGTGACCAGTCCTGCCTGGGTACCGGCGCTGCCGGTGGCGTGCACGAGGTGGTCGATGCGCAGGGCCCGGTCGTTCGCCTGCGTGAGCAGCTCCAGGCCGGCGTTGACGTAGCCGAGGGCCCCGATCTCGTTCGACCCGCCGCCCGGAATGATATAGGGATTACGGCCATCCTCGCGCAGACGCCCGGCGAGCGCCTCCATCTCGGCGTTCATGTCGGCGCCGCCCGGGCGCATGGCGAGGCTCGCGCCATGGAGCTGATCGAGAAAGACGTTGCCGTTGTAGTTGTAGGCCGGGTCGGTACTGCCGGTGCGGTCCTCCAGCAGGATATGGCATTCCATACCGAGCCGGGCCGCCGCGGCGGCGGTCTGCCGCGCGTGGTTGGACTGGGTCGCGCCCTGCGTAATCACGGTGTCGGCACCGCGTCCCATGGCATCCGCCATGAGAAACTCGAGCTTGCGGGTCTTGTTGCCCCCCGTGGACAGCCCGGTGCAGTCATCGCGCTTGATCCACAGGGTCGGCCCACCGAGGTACTCGCTGAGCCGCGGCATCGGTTCCAGCGGCGTCGGCAGATGCGCAAAGCGCAGGCGGTTGAAGCGCGACAGGTGCATGCGGACTTCCAGTCTCACCAGATTATGCATAACTTCTATGCTCTACTCGTGATCACACCAGGGAGCTGTCACGGCCGACCGCTGCGCCCGCTGGTATGTGGTGTTTTTTCAGAAACTAGCCGCTCCTCCCGCTCATGACCAATGCCGGGTTGGTTGCCCTCTATAAATTTTTTGCATTATCGTCACGACATACGGTCGATTGCCGGAGGACCGCAATGAAGGTGACCTGGCTCGAGGACTTCCTCGCCCTCGTCGACACGGGCACGTTCTCCCGGGCGGCGAGCCTGAGAAACGTCACCCAGCCCGCCTTTTCCCGGAGGATCCAGATGTTCGAGGACTGGCTCGGCGTGGAGCTGGTCAACCGTCGCGCTCACCGGCTCGAACTGACGGACACGGCGGCCCGCTTCGAACCGGCGCTGCGGGGCCTGGTCAACGAGGTCTACGAGGTAAGAAGCCGGATGCGCGCCGACGCCGTGGCGGAACACCGCGTCGGCCTCACCACGCAGCACACGCTGATGGTGAGCCACCTGCCCCGGCTTCTCCGGCAGCTGCGCGACCGCCACGAAGGCACGGCGTTCCGGGTCCGGACGGGTAACCTCGAGGACTGCATCCTCCAGCTCAGCCGCGGCGAGGCGGACATGCTGATGTGCTTCGAGCTGGAGGGTGAACCGCTGAGCGGCTACACCGCGGGGAAGATGGAGCGGATCCCGGTGGGCATGGAACAGCTGATCCCCGTCGCGGCCAGGGACCCCAGCGGCCGGCCGAGCTTCGATCCGGTGGAGTCCCGCACAATCCGGCTTCTCAGCTACCCGGAGGAGAGCTTCCTGGGGCGGGTGGTACGCAATCAGTGCCTTGCCGAGCTCGTTCGCGACCACACGGTGGAGACCGTCTGCGAGTCCGCCTTCACCATGGGGATCAAGGAAATGACGCTATCCGGGCTGGGCATAGCGTGGCTGCCCTACCACCTCATCGAGCGTGAGATCCAGGACGGCTCACTGGTGGCGCTGCACGAATCACTCCATACTCCCCGGCTGAACATCTGCCTGTATGCGTCCACGGGCGAGCACGACCCGAGATTCGACGACATGTGGGCGGCCCTGAAGGCCGAATCACCGGCACTGTAACGACACCGCAGGAACGCGGTGTCGCCCCGGTGCTGCCTCAGGCAGTGGCGGCGACCCCGTTCTCGGCATCGAGCGCGGCATCCAGCGCCCGCAGAAAGCGCTCGACCACCGGCGAATGGGCCGGCACGGCACGCCGGACACACC
>NZ_WNXE01000870.1:0-709 GCF_010993615.1 Arhodomonas sp. KWT
GCTGAGCGGCATCAACGCGGCCGGCGCCACGGGGATACGGGGCGGGCATGAATGACGCCCTTCGCCGCGAGCTGCTGGCGATGCAGGCCGCCGACCAGGACCGCCTGCAGACACTGATCGAGACCGGCGAGCTCGAACGCCACGCCTATCACCCGCGTATGCGGGCCGTGCACGAACGCAACAACGCCCGCATGCACGCCCTCCTCGACGCCCACGGCTGGCCGGGGCAACGTCTCGTGGGCGAGGACGGCGCCCGCGCGGCGTGGCTGATCGTCCAGCACGCCGTGCTCGATCCCGGGCTCATGGAGCGCGCCCGGCCCCTGCTCGCCGCGGCCGTCGACGACGACGATGCCGAGGGCTGGTGCCTCGCCTACCTGGAGGACCGCCTGCGGACAATGGCCGGCCGGCCCCAGTGCTACGGCACGCAGCACGACTTCGACGCCGACGGCCGCGCCTACCCGCTGCCCATCGAGGACCCGGCCGGCGTCGACGAGCGCCGCCGCGCCCTGGGACTGGACGCCCTCGCCGAGGCGACGGCACGCATCCAGCGGCGTTACCGGCCCGACGGGGCGTCCGGGGAGTAGACGGGCTCGCGCGCCCCACACGGCGCACCTGCCGCCATCGCGCTCAGGAGGGGGGCGTCTACCCCGCCGTAACGTGGCCGAGTCCGGTGCGTATCCGTTCCCGGAAGGCGGTACCCAGGATATCC
>NZ_WNXE01000871.1:0-709 GCF_010993615.1 Arhodomonas sp. KWT
GCCCGCCGACCCACTGCCGCTGGAAGTCGCACCTGGCCCACGGCCATGCACGCCCCGCCCTCCGGGCCCCTCTCCCTTCACGGGAGAGGGGTTGGGGAGAGGGTGCGCCCTCCGACCCACTGCCGCTGGAAGTCGCACCTGGCCCATGGCCATGCACGCCCCGCCCTCCGGGCCCCTCTCCCTTCACGGGAGAGGGGTTGGGGAGAGGGTGCGCCCCACGGCCACCGACACCATACCCGCAGGAGGAATCCCGAATGACCGAACCCACCATCCGCGACGCCACCATCGACGACCTCGATGCAGTGGCCGCCCTGTTCGACGACTACCGCGTGTTCTACCGCCGCGAGAGTGATCCGGAAGGCGCGCGGACCTACATGAAGGAGCGCCTGAGCAACGGCGACTCACGGGTATTCGTCGCCGACGACAACGGCACCCTCCTCGCCTTCGCCCAGCTCTACCCCACCTTCTCCTCGGTGGACCTGGGCACCATGTGGCTGTTCAACGACCTCTACGTCGACCCGGCCGCCCGCCGCCGCGGCGTCGCCCGCGCGATGATGCAGCGCGTCGAGCGCCTCGGCCGCGAGACCGGCGCCGCCAAGCTCTTCCTGCGCACGGAGCGCATCAACACCGCCGGCCAGGCCTGCTACGAAGACGCCGGCTGGACCCTGGACGAACGCTTCCTGACCTACCAGAAGTACCTGTAGGCGGG
>NZ_WNXE01000872.1:0-707 GCF_010993615.1 Arhodomonas sp. KWT
CCGACCAGGTTGGAGCGGTGGATACGCTCATAGCCCTCGGCAATGACCGCCTGCACGCCGAGCAGGCGCGTGCCCTTTGCCGCCCAGTCACGGCTGGAGCCGGTGCCGTATTCCTTGCCCGCAAGCACGACCAGCGGGGTGTCCGCCTCCTTGTAGCGCATGGCGGCGTCGTAGATGCTGGTGCGCTCGTCCGTGGGGAAGAAGGTGGTCCAGCTGCCCTCGGTGCCCGGGGCGAGCTGGTTCTTCAGCCGCACGTTGGCGAACGTGCCGCGCATCATCACCTCGTGGTTGCCGCGGCGGGAGCCGTAGCTGTTGAAGTCCGCCGGCACCACCCCCTGCTCCTGGAGGTACTTGCCCGCCGGGCTGTCCGGTTTGATCGCACCGGCCGGGGAGATGTGGTCGGTGGTGATGGAGTCGCCGACCTTGACCAGGCAGCGCGCGCCGCTGATGTCGCCGAGACCGGCGGGCTGCATGGCCATGCCCTCGAAGTAGGGCGGGTTCTTGACGTAGGTCGACTCCGGCCACTCGTAGATCTGACCCTCCGGCACCGGGAGCTTCTGCCAGGTCTCGGAACCCGCGAACACGTCGGCGTACTTGTCGCGGTACATGGTCGAGTTGATCTTGCTCTCGATGAGCTCGGAGATCTCGCGCTGGGACGGCCAGATGTCCTTGAGATAGACGTCGTTGCCGTCCTTGTCCTGACCCAG
>NZ_WNXE01000873.1:0-707 GCF_010993615.1 Arhodomonas sp. KWT
TTGTGCTGGAGCAGCTCGCGGGAGACGTTGAGCGGGAGGTCGTCGGAGTCGATCACGCCGCGCACGAACCGGAGGTAGCGCGGCATCAGGTGCTCACTGTCCTCCATGATGAACACCCGGCGCACGTAGAGCTTGACGCCGTGGCGCTGGTCCTGGTCGAACAGGTCGAAGGGCCGGCGCGCAGGGATGTAGAGCAGCGAGGTGTAGGCCTGGTTGCCCTCGACCTTATTGTGCAGCCAGGTCAGCGGCGCCTCGAAGTCGTGGGCGACGTGCTTGTAGAACTCGATGTACTCCTCGTCGCTGATCTCGCCCTTCGGGCGCATCCACAGCGCGGAGGCCTGGTTGACGGTCTCCTCCCCCGGGGCCTCGTCGGACTCCGGATCCGCCTCGGCGGGCATGCGGATGGGCAGCGAGATGTGATCGGAGTACCGGCGGATGATGTGGCGAAGCCGCTGCGGCTCCAGGAACTCGTCGCGTTCCTCGGCGAGATGGAGCACCACGCGGGTGCCGCGCTCGGGGCGCTCGACGTACTCCACCGAGTAGGCGCCCTTGCCGTCGGAGGACCAGTGCACACCGAGCTCCGGGGACTCGCCGGCGCGGCGCGTGTAGACGTCCACCCGGTCGGCGACGATGAACGCGGAGTAGAAGCCCACGCCGAACTGGCCGATGAGCTGCGCGTCCTGTTTCTCGTCACCCGTCATCGCCTC
>NZ_WNXE01000874.1:0-706 GCF_010993615.1 Arhodomonas sp. KWT
CCGCCCCGGGTAATGAAATAGTTTTCCAGGTTCAGGCTCGCGACGCGCCATGCCCCCCGCCGCCCCGGTGCGCGGGCACGCGGGTTACCGGCGGCGAAGCGCGGCGGCTCCACCGGATGAATGCGCCAGGCGCCGAACGCCCGATCGAGTATCCCCGTGACCGCATACACCCGGTCGCCGGCGCGCCGGGTGCCGTTGCCGTCCAGATACGGGACGGGACGCGGATCCCGGGTATAGCGCCCGTCATCGAGCAGCACCCCGGCGGGCTGGCCCCGTTTGCCGCCCGACGAATGGAGACGCCTCCCCACGGCCAGGCGGAGGCTGCCGTAACGCCCGAGATCACGGTTGCCCGTGACCACGAGCGGGCTGTCCAGGCGCACCAGGGTATCTTCCAGCATGGTCAGCCGCCCGGCGGTCGCGGGTAGCTCGAGCGCGACCGGCGCAAGCGTCGCACGCCCGCAGCGCTCGATGCGCTGGACCCATTCCAGCTGGAAACGCCCGTGGTAACGCCCGCTCCGCGCACTCACACGCACCCGCGTCCCCGCCGGCGGCAGCTCTGCTGCGGTCCGGTCCGGGGCATAGACGAAAACGCCTGCCGGCTCGGACCCCGTGGCCTGTACGTACAGACCGCCAAGGGCGTTGTCACCGCCGAAGTTCGCCGCCACGACCCCGTGGACGGCGACAGCGTCGCCCTCCGGCGGCGGTT
>NZ_WNXE01000875.1:0-705 GCF_010993615.1 Arhodomonas sp. KWT
CGGTGGTCCCGGTGATCAGCTCCAGGGTCACCGCCGGGTAGCGTTCGTGGAACACCGTCAGCAGGGGCGGCAGGCGGACCGCGGCGGTGGTCTCCAGGGTGCCGATACGCAGCGTGCCGCCCGGCTCGCCTTCCCCCCGGACCTCGGCCACCGCGTCGTCATGCAGCGCGAGCAGCCGCTCGGCATAGCCCAGCAGCGAGCGCCCGGCCGGCGTCAGCCCGGCCCCGCCGGTGCGCGTGAGCAGACGCCGCCCCAGCTCGCTCTCGAGCTTCTTGACGTGGGCGGTGACGTTGGACTGCACCGTATGCGCCGACTCCGCCGCGGCGACGAAGCTGCCGGTACGGGCAACGGCGACGAACAGCCGCAGGGAACGGAGCTGCATGGTGGGAACCGGTGTCGCTTTCTATCGCCACACATGATAGCAGCGAGCAGCAATAATCACTTTATGCCATTCTCCGGCCCGGCTACCGTGGGCCCCGGATCACCATCAGGAGACGGCATGCGATTACCCACACCCGGTCCCGGCCTCGCCGGGGCGGCCGCCACCTTCGCCGGCATCGGTCTCGCGCGCTTCGCCTATACACCGCTCATCCCGGCGATGGTGGAAGCGGGGTGGTTCTCGGCGGCACAATCGGCCTACCTGGGAGCGGCCAACCTCCTCGGCTACCTGGTCGGCGCGATCACCGCCAACCGGCTGGCCGCCAT
>NZ_WNXE01000876.1:0-705 GCF_010993615.1 Arhodomonas sp. KWT
CCTCTCCCGTGAAGGGAGAGGGGCCCGGAGCGTGGGCCGGCAAGGTCACAGGCCGTAGCCCCTCACCCGTGAAGGGAAAGGGGTCCGGAGCGTGGGTCGGCAAGGTCACAGGCCGTAGCCCCTCACCCGTGAAGGGAAAGGGGCACGGAGTGTGGATCGGCAGGGCCACAGGTCGTGCGCGGTATCCGTTGTCGGCATGAGGCCGTGGCGTTGTGTGACTTCGGTGCATGACCTGCGCGATCGCCTCGCCGGAGGGCGTCGGCAGCCAGGAGCAACCGGTGTGCGGCCGCGCAGTGCCCCTCTCCCCTTGCGGGAGAGGGGTTGGGGGAGAGGGGGTCTCCCAGGGCCGGCGGGCTTGTGGAACCGCCATGCCGGGGGAACCACCCCGCAGGCTTGCTGCTCACGGCAGCCAACACCCCGCCTTACGGCACCGACCGACTCGCAGCGGCGTATCCAGGTGCCGGGTCAGACCCTCTCCCCATCCCCTCTCCCGTGAAGGGAGAGGGGCCCGGAGCGTGGGTAGGCAGGGTCACAGGCCGTAGCCCCTCTCCCGTGAAGGGAGGGGGGCCCGGAGCGTGGGTCGGCAAGGTCACAGGCCGTAGCCCCTCTCCCGTGAAGGGAGAGGAATCCGGAGTGGCGGTTGGGTACGGTGGCAGGCGGTGCGGTGTCCCGGCTACTCCATGTCCAGCTTCTTGAGCCGGTAGC
>NZ_WNXE01000877.1:0-703 GCF_010993615.1 Arhodomonas sp. KWT
ACCCGGACAGCACCATCAGCCGGATGCTGCGCGAGCACGAGGACGACATCCGCGTGCTCAAGCCGGAGATGGGGACCGGGCCGCACGTATTCTATCTCGGCATGAACGAGGCCTTCGTCGAACGCGTGGACGGCCAGCCCGGGCTGTGGTTCCAGCCAGAGCACCCCGCAGAGGAGGCCACGGCATGACGATCACGGAGATCATCGTCCCCGCCCAGGACGTGGCCTGGCTGCCCTGGGCGGTGCAGTACTTCTTCTTCATCGGGCTGAGCACCGCCGCGGCACTGCTGGCGTCGGCGGGCGAGGCGGGCGGCCCGCTGCGGCGGCTGCAGCCGGCGGCGGTGCTGGTCGCCGTCTCCGCCGGGGTGGTGGCGCCGGTGGCGCTGCTCGCCGACCTTCATCAGCCGGGGCGGTTCTGGCACTTCTACGCGCACTTCACGCCATGGTCGTGGATGTCCATCGGCTCGCTGCTGCTGCCGGCCTACGTGGCGGTACTGCTGGCCTACGCGGCGGCCTGGCAGCACTGGCACGGCGGGGCGGGGCGCCGGCGTGCCGTCCTCGCCCTGGCGGTGGCGCTCGTGGTGCTGGCGCTCGCGGTGCTCGTCTACACCGGTGCCGAGGTCATGGTCGTGCGTGCCCGCCTGCTCTGGCATACCTACTGGCTGCCGCTCAACTTCGCGCTCACCGCCCTGGTGGGCGCCGTC
>NZ_WNXE01000878.1:0-701 GCF_010993615.1 Arhodomonas sp. KWT
TGGGCCTGCAGTCTCGTCCATATCCGCTGGGGCGTGCCCGTGACGGGCTGCAGGCGCAGTCGCTCGGCCGGTGGCTGTTCGGAGAACGGATTGACGACGGTCTCGCAGGCCTGCCGGCTGGCGTCCCCCGTCCCGGGGTCCGAGGTCGCCGGGTCGATCAGCTCGTACAGCGCCCCGCCCTGCAGCAGTCCGGACAGGTCGTGGTGATTGACGAGGGTGTACGGCTGCGTACCGCTTGCCGCATTCATTCCTCCACGCCCCCCTCGCCGCTGGCGGCGGCGGAACGGCCTTTCCAGGGACACAGGCCAGGATCGTCGTCCGGCAATACCGGTGTGGTGGTTTCCTGCTCGACGGGCCCGCTGAAGCTGTGCTGGGCTCCGTTGATGCTCACGCGCCCAGGGGCGTGGAGCTCGATGTTGCCGTTGCGGATGCGCACGCGGGCGCCGCCGCAGGTGAGCACGATCTCCTTGGCGCCGGCGAGGTCGATTTTCCGCTGCGACGCGCGTGCCTCGACGTCCTTTTCGGCGGCGATGCCGATGGCGCCGGTGTGTGCGTGGATATCGACGTTGCCGCGTGCGGCGAAGAGCTTGATGCCGGCGCGCTGGACGAACAGCGAGAGGCGGCGGGTGATGGCGGCGACGAGGCTGCCGCCGGTGGCGATGTTGACGTCCTCGCCGCTGGAGACGCTGAGCGCGCCGCCC
>NZ_WNXE01000879.1:0-701 GCF_010993615.1 Arhodomonas sp. KWT
CCGTCGCCGTGGGCCACCGCGGCGTGGCTGCGATAGCCCGCCGGCGCGGGATCGTCGCGGACCACCCACCAGATCGCGGCGGCGAGTATCGCGGTGCCCACCGCGACCCCGGCCATGACCGGGCGCCAGCCCACCGTGGTGACCGCGGCGGCGAGCGGAACGCCGGCGGATACCGCCCCGATGATCCCCACCAGCAGGGCGCTGCCCATGGCGAACGCGAACTGCCTCGGTGCCATCCAGTGGCTGGCGAGCTTCATGATGCACACGAATGCCACCGCGACGCCGCCCCCCACCACCGCCCGTCCGATCCCGGCGAGCCAGAATTGCGGCGCGAGGGAGAAGAGCAGGCCGCCGGCGGCGGCCGCCACGCTGCCGGCCGTCAGCAGCCGGCGCGGTCCCCAATTGTCCGCCAGAAGCCCGGTTGGGATCTGCATGGCCGCGCAGGTATAGAAGTAGAACGCCGAGAGGTTGCCCAGGCCGGCGGCGCCGATGGCGAAGTCGCTCATGAGCTCGTCGCCCATCACCCCGGTGGCCACGCGCTGAAAGAAGCCCACGAGGTAAAGACACGCCCCGAGTCCCCAGATCAGCCAGGCCAGGCCCGCGGGCGGGTGGCGATGTGTCATGCGCTGCCTCCGTCCAAACCGGCGAGTCTACTGCCGCCGGAGGATGCAGGCCAGAATCATTCGAACGAAAACGGGGGG
>NZ_WNXE01000087.1:0-11935 GCF_010993615.1 Arhodomonas sp. KWT
ACGGTGGCGTTCGAGCCGGTCTGGCGTAACCTGCCGCCGGGCGGGGTCTATCACTGCCGGGGGCCGCGTTGCGCGGCCCCCGCAGTCGTCACCCCCGGGTGAGCCGCCGGATCAGTGCGGCGTGCGCCGGATGGGCGGCGGCGAGGGTGTCGCGTTCGGCGAGGGCCATGTCCGCGAAGTCGAAGCCCGGGGTCACCGCCTCGCTGATGAGCCCGTAACCGTGTTCGCCGGCGAGCAGCTCGGAGGCCTTCCACACGCCCCCGGGGACGGTGAGCTGCAGGCGCTGGCCGGCGGCCAGGCCGTGTCCCAGGTCCACCTGCTCCAGGCGTCCGTCCCGGTGGATGAGGTGATAGCGCACCGGATCACCCATGTGGAAGTAATGCACGATGTCCGAGCGGTTGCGGTGGAAGTGGCCGACCGGGGCGGCGGCAGTGAGCAGGTAGTGGATGGAGGTCATGGCGTGGCGCTCGCCCCCCGGCGTGAGCACCCGCGGCTGGGCATCCGCCTGGTAGGTCCGCCGGTAGTAGCCACCCTCCACGTGGGGCTCCAGGGACAGGGCGTGGATGATCTCCTCGGCGGTGGCGGCCATGGTCTCCTCCGTTCGCGCGCGCTTGCGCGCCATGATAGCGGACCCGGGCGTCCCCGCCCGAGCGCTCATTCCCCGCGCCGCGCCGTCAGTGCCCCGCGGAGCAGGTCGACGTTGCGGCGGTTGGCGCGAAAGCCGGCGTCGAAGACGTCCCCCGCCAGCGGGATGCTGCCCACCGCGAAGTCCACGGCGATGTTGGCGAGC
This sequence comes from Arhodomonas sp. KWT, assembly GCF_010993615.1. NCBI lineage: Bacteria > Pseudomonadati > Pseudomonadota > Gammaproteobacteria > Chromatiales > Ectothiorhodospiraceae > Arhodomonas > Arhodomonas sp. KWT. Next base: position 791 of record NZ_WNXE01000087.1, read on the forward strand.
ATGCGCGCCAGTGTCCGCCGTCTCACCCCGAGGCGGCGGGCCTCCACCACGGGGTAGAGCGCCAGCACGGCCATCGCACCGTCGCCGATCCCCGGCAGCAGCCCCACCAGGGCGTCCGCGCCGATCCGCCATGGCGTGCCCGGGACGGGCAGCGCCGTATCCATGAACACGGCGAAGCGTTCGAGACGGCGGAGGGCGGCGGCCTCGTCCGCTGGCCCGGCGTGTGTGCTCACCGCCGGGCGATGATCCAGACCGCGTGCACGATGCCCGGGACGTAGCCGCAGATCGTGAGCAGGATGTTGATCCAGAACTGTCCGCCGAGGCCGACCTGGAGGAACACGCCGAGGGGCGGCAGCAGGATCGCGAAGAGGATGCGTATCAGGTCCACAGGGCACCTCCGGTAACGGTTGATAATCGTTTATCCGTGCCCCGTCATCCCATTCGATTACCTGTAGGCGCGCCGGCGGCTCTGCAAGGGGGTCAGCCGGCGTCCGGTGCGCCGGTGGCGGTGCCGCGCAGCCAGTGCGCCACCCGCCGGGTGTCCGCGTTCCGCGGCCCGCCGGCGGGCTGGACCAGGTAGTAGCCGCGGCCGGTGCGGTACGTCCCGGCCAGCGGGCGCACCAGTGCGCCGCTGTCCAGCAGCGGGTCGAGCAGGTGGGCGGTGCCGATGGCCACGCCGTGGCCGTCCAGCGCCGCCTGCAGCAGCACCGGGTAGCTGTCGAAGGTCAGCCCGGAGGGCAGTCGCTCGGCGGCATCCACGCCCTGCGCCGCGAGCCATTCCGTCCAGGTGACCCAGTCGCGCCCGTGGGGGCGCATGTACAGCAGGGCGTGGCCGAGCAGGTCCCGTGGCGTGTCCAGGGGCGGTGCGTCGGCGAGGTAGTCCGGCGAGCACACCGGGAAGAGCGTCTCGCCGAACAGCGCCACCGCCTCCGTGTCCGGCCAGTGGCCGCTGCCGTAGCGCACGGCCAGGTCGACCTCCTCGCCGTCCAGCGGCAGGTCGGTATCCGAGGCGAACACCGCCAGCTCGATGTCCGGGTGGGCGTGACGGAAGGCGGTGATCCGGGGCCGCAGCCAGTAGAACGCCACGGCGTTGTTGGCCGCGACCCCCACGGGGCGGCGCTCGCGGCGGATCCGGGTCACCGCCGTGGCGATGTCGTCGAAGCCGCCGCTGACACTGCGGTGGAGCTCGGCGCCGGCGTCGGTGAGGGCGACGGCGCGGTGCAGGCGCCGGAACAGCGCCGTACCGGCCTCGGCCTCCAGCCGGTGGATCTGGCGGCTCACCGCGGCCTGGCTGATGCCGAGCTCTTGGGCGGCACGGGTGAAGTTGAGGTGCCGGCCGGCGGCCTCGAAGGCGACCAGGGCGGTGAATGCCGGCAGTCCGCGTTTACGTTCATCCATAACATGAGGTTATCACGGGCCAACCCTGGCTGTGGTTCACACCGATCACGGGCTGGACGACGATGCATTGACCCAGAGCAAACCGAGCAGGAGAGAAAGCGATGCCGGCGCAACCCGCCCCCATAAGCGAGGCCTGTTCGGACGTCCCCGATGACCCGGCCCGGCCGCTGGATACCCCGCGACTGCGTCTCGGCCGTCTCGCGCGGCTGCGCGAGCACATGCTCGAGTGGCGGGTGGACGCCTGCGTGCTGTTCGATCCGATCAACATCCGCTATGCGACAGGCGCGCGGAACATGACGCCATTCATGCACCGCAACCCGGCGCGCTATCTCTTCGTGCCCGCCGAGGGGCCGGTGGTGCTGTTCGAGTTCACCGGTGCCGCCCATCTCGCCGAGGGACTGGAGACGGTCGACGAGGTCCGCCCGGCGGTGACGGTCTCGGCGGTCGCTGCCGATATCCGCGTCGACGAGCGCGCCCGCGAGTGGGCGGACGAGATCGCCGCACTGGTGCGGCGGCACTGCGGCGCTGGCGCCCGGGTGGGTATCGAGCGCCAGCAGCAGGCCGCGGTACGGGCCCTGGCCGGTCACGACCTGACGGTGGTCGACGCCCAGCAGCCCGTGGAGCGGGCGCGGGCCCGCAAGACGCCGGAAGAGCTGCGCTGCGTGCGCGCCTCCGCGGAGGCGACCATGGCGGCGGTGCGGCGCCTGGAGGCGGCGATCGAGCCGGGCCGCAGCGAGAACGCCGTCTGGGCCGAGCTCCACGCCGAGACCATCGCCCGTGACGGCGACTACGTGGAGACCCGGCTGTTCAACTCCGGTCCGCGTACCAACCCGTGGTTCCAGGAGAGCTCGCCGCGGGTGATCCGTGCCGGCGAGCTGGTGGCGCTGGATACCGACGTAGTCGGCGCCTATGGCTACTACAGCGATTTCTCGCGGACCTTCCTCGCCGGCGACGGCCGGCCCACCGCGCACCAGCGCGAGCTCTACCGTCTGGCAATGGAGGAGATCGAGCACAACGCCGGTCTGATCCGCCCCGGGGTGCGCTTGCGCGAGATCGCCGAGAACGCCTGGCCGATCCCGGCACGCTATTTCGATTCCCGCTACTTCGTCGCCGTCCACGGTTGCGGGATGACCGGGGAGTATCCCTACGTCCTCCACGCCGCCGACTTCGAGGGTGGTTACGACGGCGAGGTCGAGGCCGGGATGGTCCTGTGCGTGGAGAGCTATATCGGCGAGCCCGGTGGCGGCGAGGGCGTGAAACTGGAGAACGAGTACCTCGTCACCGACACCGGGGTCGAGAACCTGACCCCCTACCCGCTCGATCCGCGGCTGTCGGGGGCGGTCTGAGCGCACGCCGCCGGCCGGCGGCGTGCCTTTCGCAGCAGGAGGGAGCTACCCAGCCATGACAACAACCATGCAACGTCTGACCATCCTCGTCGCCGGCCTGCTACTGGCCGGCAGTGTCACCGCCGCGGACAAGGGGACCATCCGCATCGGTCTCAACAACTGGGCCGAGAACATCGCGGTCTCCCACATGTGGAAACAGCTCCTCGAGGAGCAGGGCTACGAGGTCGAGCTCACCAACGCGGGGAAGTCGGTGATCTACTCGGGCATCGCCACGGACTCCATCGACATGGCCCTGGAGGTATGGATGCCGAAGAGCGACAGGCGCTTCTACGAGCGGTTCAAGGAGGACATCGCCCTCAATGACGCGTGGTACCGCAACACCGGCCTGGGCCTGGTGGTGCCCGCGTATGTCGACGTCGACACGATCCCGGAGCTGGCCGAGAACCCCGGGAGGTTCGAGCAGGACGGCCGCCCCGCCATCGTGGGCATCGATCCCGGCTCCGCGCTCATGGGCCTCACCGAGAAGGCCGTCGATGCCTACGGCCTGGACATGGAGCTCATCGCGAGTTCCGGACCCGGCATGACCGCCGCGCTGGAGCGGGCCTACCGGCGCCACGAGCCGGTGGTCGTCACGCTGTGGAACCCGCACTGGGCCTTCGCGGAGTACGATCTGAAGTATCTGGACGACCCCAGGGGCGTCTACGGCAAGGGCGAGGACATCCACTGGATGAGTCGCCCCGAGCTGCTGGAGGCGCACCCGGAGGTCGGTGCCTGGCTCGATGCCTGGGAGATGAACGATCAGCAGGTCGGTGGGCTCATGGCCACGATCCGCGAGAAGGACGACCCCGCCGCGGGTGCCCGTGAGTGGATCGCGGCGCACCGGGATCTGGTGGACAGCTGGCTCGCCGCGGGCGAGTAACGCCCCGCCTTCAGGCCCGCTCGCCGCGGGGACGGCGGGCGGGTTAGGCTTGATGCTCGTCGTTATCCGCGAGGGCGAGTCATGATCCCACCGGGCGAGCTCCTGGTCTTCGCCGCCGCCGCGCTGGTGATGGTCCTCAGTCCTGGTCCGAACATGGTCTACCTGGTCTCCCGCTCGATCTGTCAGGGGCGGGCCGCGGGCATGTTCTCGTTGCTGGGCGTGATCGCCGGCTTCTTCCTCCACGTGCTCGCCGCCGCGGGCGGGCTGACCGCGCTGTTCCTGGCAATCCCCTTCGCCTACGAGGTCGTCCGGTGGCTGGGTGCGGCGTACCTGCTCTATCTCGCCTGGCGGATGGTGCGCCCGGGCGCCGGATCACCGTTCGAGGCCCGGACGCTGCCGGAGGAAGGCCCCCGGCGGCTGTTCCTGACAGGCTTTCTCACCAACGCCCTCAACCCCAAGATCGCGGTGTTCTACCTCTCCGTGTTCCCCCAGTTCGTCTCGCCGGCGTACGGGCCGCTGTTCACCCAGGGTGTGCTCCTCGGGCTGGTGCAGATCGCCGTCAGCCTGCCGGTGAACCTGGCGATCGTGCTGTCCGCGGCGACGCTTGCCGGCCGGTTGCGGCGCCGGCCGCTTTGGCTGTCCGTGCAGCGCTACGTCATGGGGTTCGTGCTGGGGGCGCTGGCGGTGCGGCTGGTAACGGAACGGCGGAGCGCCTGAGCCGTCATCGCCTGTCCCGGCCCTCAGTATTCCCGGGGACAGTGCTCGGCGACGATACCGGCGAGGAACGCCATGGCGGCGGCCACGGGCGGTGCGCGGAACAGGTCCGGGTAGGTGACGAGCCAGATGGGGGCCGACGGGTGCGGCGGCTCCTGCGCCAGCTGTACCAGTCGCTCGTCCGCGTCGCCGATGAAGCAGGGTAACGAGACCGCGCCGAGGCCGGCCGCCGCGGCTTCCTGCTGCGCGAGCAGATCGCTGGAACGGAAGACGACCGGCCGGTTGCCGACGACCGAACGCAGCCACCGCTGCTGGGTGACGTGCTCGTAGGTGTCGTCGTAGCCGATGAAGGACCACTCTGCGCCGGGGCATTCGGCGTAGTCCGGGGGGCCGTAGAGTCCGAATGCCATGCTGCCGGCCCGCCGGGCGAGCAGTTCGCCCTCCGTCGGCTCGACGAGCCGGATCGCCAATTCGGCCTCGCCCCGGTCCAGCTGCGCGATCTCCGGGGTGACGGCCAGGGTCAGCGTGATCTCCGGATGGTCGCGGTGAAACGCCGGCAGGGATGGCGCCACCAGCCGGGTCGCGACCGCCGGTGAGGCGCTGACGCGGACCTCCGTGGTCGCCGTGCCGGCGCGGGCTTCGAGATAGTGTCCGAGCTGGACCATGCCGCGTTCGGCGAGTGCGGCCCGGTCGAGAAGTGCCTCGCCCTCCCGCGTCAGATGCACGCTGCGCGGGAGGCGGTGGACGAGCTTGACGTCCAGTGCCGCCTCCAGCGCCGCTATGCGGCGGCTGACCGTCGCGTGGTCGACGCCCAGCGCCCTGGCCGCGCCCGAGAGCGAGCCCCCATGTGCAAGGGCGAGGAAGTGCTGGAGATTCTGCCAGTCGAACTTGTGCATAACCGCACAATGATATGCGAATTTAGTGAATTTTTGCCCGACAAGCCCCGTGGTTCAATCCCGTGACCCTTATGGCAGGTGATCGGGAGGCGGTTATCCATGACCGAGACAAACGGGGCCGTTCCGGCCAATCCCCGGCGGCTGATGCTGCCGGCACCCTACCTGTTCGTCCTGCTCTGGTCCGCGGGTTTCCCCGTGGCCAAGGTCGCGCTGCACGCGTCGTCGCCGTTCGTGCTGCTGGAGCTGCGTTACCTCTGCGCCGCGGGGGCGATGGCGGTGCTGTTCGCCATCCTGCGCCCGGCGCTTCCCCGGGGGGCGCGGCAGTGGCGCGACGTGGCGGTCGTCGGTGTCCTGGTGCAGGTGGTGTACTTCGGTCTGACCTACCTGTCGCTGTACAGCGGGGCCTCCGCCACCGTGGTCGCGCTGATCGTCTCGCTTCAGCCGATACTGGTGGCAGTGTTCGCCCCGGCGGTCGTCGGTGAGCATGTGCGTGTCGGACAGTGGTGCGGGCTGGTACTGGGCCTCGCCGGCGCGATGACCGTGATCCTCGCCGGCGGTGGCCGCACCAGCCTGACCCTTGCCGGCGGCGCACTGGCCGCGGGGGCGCTGGCGGGGATCGTCGCCGCCATGCTCTACGAGAGACGCTTCGGCGTGGGGCATCACCCGGTCAGCGTGAACCTGATCCAGTACGTCCTCGGTGCGGCGCTGTGTCTCCCCCTGGTCTTCCTCGGTGAAGGCCACCTGGAATGGACGGTGCCGTTCGCCGCCGCGCTCGGGTATCTCGTGATCGGGAACTCCCTCGTCGCGGTCACCCTGCTGCTCGCCATGACCCGGGCGGGACAGGTCGCCCGGGTGGCGTCACTGTTCTTCTTCGTGCCGCCGATGGCTGCCGTGATCGCCTGGATTGTGCTGGGCGAGGCCGTGACGCCCGCCGGATGGCTGGGCATCGCCGTCGCCAGCGCAGGCGTGTCACTGGCGACCCGGCGGCGTGCCTGAGACGCCGTCCGGACCCTGGTGACCGGTTTCGGGGGCGCTAGCGGCTCGCGTTCTGGCGCTCGACCATCCACGCCGGGTAGATGGGGTCGGGCCGGGTGACCTCGTCCAGCCGCCGGATCTGCTCGTCGCTGAGGGTGAGCTCGGCGGCCTCGAGGTTGTCCTCGAGCTGCTCCATGCGCTTGGCGCCGACGATCACGCTGCTCACCCCGGGCTGTGCCAGCAGCCAGGCGAGGGCGACGCGGGGGATGGTGCTGCCGGTCTCGCCGGCGATGGCCTCCAGGGTGTCGATGGCGTCCCAGACGCGTTCGCGGTCGATCGGCGGGAAGTCGAAGCCGCTGCGCCGCGCGCCCTCCGGGGCGGTGTTGTCCCGGCGGAACTTGCCACTGAGGATGCCCCCGGCCAGGGGCGACCACGGCAGCACCCCGAGGCCCTGCTCCCGGCACAGCGGTAGCAGCTCGTGCTCCAGCTCGCGCCCGACCAGGGCGTAGTACGCCTGCAGGGAGACGAAGCGCTCCAGGCCGTGGGCCTCGGCCAGGGTCAGCGCCCGGGCCAGGTGGCGGGCCGGCCAGTTGGAGCAGCCGGTGTAGAGTACCTTGCCCTGGCGGACCAGGTCGTCGAGGGCGCGCAGGACCTCCTCGACGTCGGTGCGCACGTCCCAGCCGTGGACCTGGTAGAGGTCGATATGGTCGGTGCCCAGCCGGCGCAGGCTCGACTCGCAGGCCGCCATGATGTGCTTGCGCGAGAGCCCGACGTTGTTCGGGTCGCCCCGGCCCTCGGCGGCGGCGGGGCTCATCGGGCCGCGGACCTTGGTGGCGATCACGGCCTGGTCCCGGTCGATGCCGACGTTGCGCAGCGACTGCCCGAGGATCTCCTCGGACTCGCCGAAGGAGTAGACGTCGGCGGTGTCGAACAGGTTGATGCCCGCCTCCCAGGCCCGGGCGACCATGCGGTCGGCGCCGTCCTGGCCGACCTCGGCGATGTTGATGAAGTTGGAGCCGAAGGTCATCGTCCCGAGGCTGAGCGGCGAGACCTTGAGGCCGGTGCGGCCGAGCTGGCGGTATTCCATGCTGCCTTCCAAGCGGGATGAGTGTTAGGAACGAAGCCGTCGTAAGTGGGTGTGTCGCTGGCGGAGATGGATGCAGCTGGTCCCTAGATCAAGGAAAGGCAAGGCAGGCCTGTCGATGGTCGTTTGTCTGGGCGGGGAGCGGGGAAAGTCGCCTCCGCCGCTTGGCGGCGGAGGCGACCCGGTCACCTAGAATCGATAGCCCACACCGATATTGAACCCCTGGGCTTGCGGATCGACCTCCGTGTCGCCGTAGCTCTCCTTGTCGTAAACCGCCTGGGTGTACTCCAGCCGCGTGAACAGCCGTTCCCCCGCAACGATGTCGATGCCGACCCCGAATCGGAAGCCATTGAAGTCGTCGTCGTCCGAGTTGCCGTTGACCGTCAGCTCGAAGTTGGTCTGCTGCCAGCCGGCGATGCCATAGAGCAGGACGCCATTGGCAAGTTGACGACCGAGCCGGGCGTCGATGCCGTACTCTTCCTGGGCGTCGATTTTCAGGTTATCGCTGCCGGTGCTTATGGAGGTGTCAGAGCTGCTACTTGCGGCATCGGCCTGAAAGCCCATATACCACCCGTTGCGCATCATGCCGGTGCCGACAAAAAGACCGCCGCGGGCACCGGTTGCAGATAGACCCTCAATGGAGTCACCGCCGCCGGAAACGTCGAGGTCGTACGACGCGTAACCGAGCTGGCCGCCGATATACGCGCCGTCAAACTGACCGGCCGCGTGCGCGGCACTGGCGAGGGAAAGTGCGGAAGCCACCGCGAGAGCCGTGGTCGTACGCTTCACTAAACTCGTGTCCATGAGTTCTCTCCTTGTGAATCGCAGGCCGGGAAGGCCTGATAATTGGACTGTCGTTGCGCCCGGCAGGAATGGTTCCCCCCGGGAGCGGCTCGCATGGTATCACCTGTGCCCAGCCCCGGCATGAGACAATCGCTCACACGCCGATGTCCTCGTTCCAGAGCTCGGGGCGTTCGCGGATGAACGCGCTCATGAGCTCGATGCATGCCGTCTCCTGCAGGACCTCCACGGTGACGTCCCGTGAGCGCAGCAGTGCCTCCTCGCCGGTGAAGGTCCGGTTCTCGCCGATGACCACCCTGGGGATGCCGTAGAGCAGGATGGCGCCGGTGCACATCGGGCACGGCGAGAGCGTGGTGTAGAGGGTGCAGGCGCGGTACGTCGAGGCGGGCAGGCGGCCGGCGTTCTCCAGCGCGTCCATCTCGGCATGGCGGATCGCGCTGCCCTCCTGGACCCGGCGGTTGTGGCCGCGGCCGATGATGCGGCCGTCGTGCACGAGCACCGAGCCGATGGGGATGCCGCCCTCGTGGTAGCCCTGCCGGGCCTCCTCCAGTGCCGCCTGCATGAACGCGTCCATGGTCTGTCTCCTCGTCGGCCGCCTGCGTGGGGGATATCAGTCGGTGAATAGCCGGTCGTCCCACCATACCGGGGTCGGCAGGCCGTGGCCGATGCGCTCGAACTCCTCGTGGGCCGGATTGATGACCACGTTGTGCTCCACCCGGGCGACGAACGACGGCACCAGCAGGACCGCGGAGCGGCGCTCGGCGGCCCAGCGTGCGCCGTAATGGGCGGACACGGAGGGCTCGGGGGTGTCCCAGCCCGGCAGTGCGTCCTTGGTGACCATCTCGTAGCTCAGCCCGTGGGGCAGGGTGATCTCGATGAAGTGCTGGTTCGGGGGCATCAGTCCGCCGGCGTGCACGAGCTTCTCCAGCATGGCGGTGGAGTAGTGCTCGCAGGCGTAGATCACCGGGGCGGTGGCGGTGTTCCAGCGTCCCGGGTAGCGCCGCGAGCCGGTGGCGTCGTAGATCGGGTAGTCGCCGTCCGGATCGCCGATGCGGTAGGCGGTCAACGTCCGGTCCAGGCGCTGGACGCTCACGCCGCGGAGCCGTACTTGAGCCGCCCGAGGATGTGCTCCACCGCCTCCGCGCCGACGCTGCTCTCCACCGCCAGTGCCAGCGGCGTGCGGCCCTCCAGCAGCGGGTGGGGCTGGTGGAGGAAGCGCCGGGCGTGGTCCTCGTCGTGGTAGACGTCCAGCGCCATGCGCCAGACGCCCGCCGTGCGTGCGAGCTTTTCGCTCTCGTAGGCGCTCAGCGGACGCTTGTCCCGCCGGCGCCGCTTGAGGGTGGCGCGGGAGACGATCATCTCCGGAAACGCCTTGTCCCCGGGGGCGACCTCCTGCGCGAGGCGGTCCAGCGCCGATATCGACAGCCCGTGAACGAGCTCCTCGGACAGGCTCAGGTGGGACAGGCCGGCGGGATCGGGCAGGCCGAGCAGTTCGCCGAGTTGCTGGACCTCGGTGTGGGCGGACATGGCGCACCTCCGTTCATCTGATCCCGAATATAGGCTCATGTGAGCAGGAACCCAAGGGGGCAACGCGTCTGTATCGCCACATGTCATGTGATCCCGGGTTGGCGGCCACGTCTTCCTTCGGGCGTAACCGTCTGCAGACCCTATTCATTCAAACTCGAACGCTGGCGGTGCGCCTTCAGTGCCTCCTTGGATGGTTCGTCAGCCGAGCGCTTTGGGAGGAGGACCGGCTGTCCTGCAAAGACGGCGTATTCGGTATGCGCGAGTGACGCGTCGACAAGGATTTTCATCGTGCGTTCGTCCACGCCGATGAGTCCGTGGTCGAACAGGGCATGCAAGTCGCGCCTTAGCAGCAGGCCGTTCTGTACGTGGTCGGTTTCACGGCCGCGATAAGGCACGATATGGGCAGCTTCCAGTGCCTGTGGGACGGCGCAGCCGGAAAACGCACATCGTCCGGTGTAGACCCTGATCAGGGTTTCCCGAAATCGGGGCTGGCCTGTGCGGCGTACGATAGTCGCCGGCACGGGTATACGGGTGTCTACCTCATTAAAGGCGAATGCAGGCTCTGGCGAATCCGGCTCCGGCTTCATGTCGGGAAGCGGCCTTTCGCCTGCCGGCGCGCGCATCGCATGCGCAAGTAGATGGTCAGCCACATCCTGTCTGTGATGTCGCAGCGAGCGTGGGTCGGGATTTGCGTGGCCAGCCATGACTTCATCCAGATATCGCTGATGTGCGTGCCCGATGACCGCCCACTCGGTCCCATTGTCCCAATTCGGATCGTAGTAGCCGTTCAAGGACGGAGGCCGCCTATATCGGGGGTAGGACTGCCGGTCCCACTGCCAAGAGCGCAGGGTCTCCAGCCGTGAACGACAGGCCGGGTCGGTGGTGATCCAGCACTCCGCCCCCTCGAGGGTAAGCACAACCAGCCGGGCGAACATGAGGCGCAGGTGTCTCCCGTGAAAGCGGACGATCACGGCCCGTGAAGCTCGATCAAGCAGATACCGGAGAGATTCCGTGTAGATATGCACGAGGGCGTGCCGGGTGATCCGGTCGTTGCCAATACGCGCCAACTCCGTTTCGACGCTCATACGACTTCCCCCGATACAAGCGCGCCATTTTCTCCATGTGATGATAGTCATCTGCCGTGGGTGCGGCGATGGGGATCAACTGGCTGTGCCTGCCCCGGTTTGCATCGAGTAGCACGCGCCGTGCATGCGTCATGTCGTTTGTCCGCATGGATGAACCAGATCGCCATGGGCTTGCTTAGTGAATCGAGCTGTTTACCGCCGTAAGATCCAGTTCGGCGCGTTCAGCCGGCCCGCGGTGATGATGCCGTAACCGGACGTGGTTCCTCTCCTGTAGAGTCGATCGTTGTTATTCCGCCCGCCGTTGCGGCGGGCGGGGTGCCGGATCCGTCGGGGTATCCGCGGCACCTGTGCTGGAGCATAATTCAGGATTTCTATTGTGCTCGCTGATATTGATACAAAA
>NZ_WNXE01000880.1:0-700 GCF_010993615.1 Arhodomonas sp. KWT
TTCTATATTGTTGACGACGGCATGGGTGCTGCTATTACAGGGGATACGCTCCCGCAATGTACGGGAGCGCACTGAACTACCCGACAAGCCGCCCTATGGGAGGAGGTGTGTCATGACAGATCTCAAGGGCTCCAGGACGCACAAGAACCTCTGTGAAGCCTTCGCCGGCGAATCCATGGCGAACCGCCGTTACCTCTACTTCGCACAGAAGGCCGACGTGGAAGGCCATAACGACATCTCCGCGGTATTCCGCTCCACCGCCGAGGGCGAGACCGGCCACGCCCACGGCCACCTCGAGTTCCTCGAGGAGGTCGGCGACCCGGCCACCAACGAGCCCATTGGCGACACCGACGCCAACCTCCGCTCCGCGATCGCGGGGGAGACCTACGAGTACACGGATATGTATCCGGGAATGGCCCGGGATGCCCGCGACGAGGGCTTCGACGAGATCGCCGACTGGTTCGAGACCCTGGCCAAGGCCGAACGCTCCCACGCGGGGCGCTTCAAGAAGGCCCTCGAGGGGATGGAAGTGCTCTGAGACCGGCGGGCGGCCCGGACCGGGCCGCCCATCGCCCCCCGCACGCCAGGAGGAGAGAGCCATGAGCGAGGGCGGTCTCGGCGCACCCGTGCGCCATCGTATCGACTGGCAGGACCCGGATTTCTACGACCCGGAGAAGCTCGCCGCGGAGGAGCGACGGGT
>NZ_WNXE01000881.1:0-700 GCF_010993615.1 Arhodomonas sp. KWT
GGACCGCGCGCGGTCCAGATCGCGGGCGCCGACCCGGCCATGCTCGCACGCGCGGCGGCCGACAACGTCGCCGACGGCGCCGAGATCATCGATATCAACATGGGCTGCCCGGCAAAGAAGGTCTGCAACCGCATGGCGGGCTCGGCGCTGCTCGCCGACGAGGCGCTGGTCCAGGAGATACTCCGGGCGGTGACCGCGGCGGTGGACGTACCCGTGACGCTCAAGATCCGCACCGGCGTCAGTCCCGAGCGGCGCAACGGCGTGCGCGTCGCCGAGATGGCCCAGGCAGCCGGCATCGCGGCACTGGCGGTACACGGACGCACCCGCCGGGAGGCCTACCGGGGCGAGGCCGAGTACGAGACCCTGCGCGCGATCTGTGCCGCCGTGGACATTCCGGTCCTGGCCAACGGCGACATCACCACCGCGGAGCGCGCCCGTGCGGTGCTCGATTACACCGGCGCCTCCGGGGTGATGATCGCCCGAGCCGCACAGGGGCGGCCCTGGATCTTCCGCGAGATCGAGCACTATCTGCGCACCGGCGAGCATCTGCCACCGCCGCCGGTCGACGAGGTCCGGGCCGTCATGCTCGGGCATCTGCATGCACTGCACGCGTTCTACGGCCCGCACCAGGGCGTACGCATCGCGCGCAAGCACATCGGCTGGTACCTCTCCGGGCGCCCCGGCGGCGAGGCGGCGCGCC
>NZ_WNXE01000882.1:0-700 GCF_010993615.1 Arhodomonas sp. KWT
CCGTGCCGCCGGGGCGCGGCGGATCGTCGAATTCGGCAGCTCGTTCGGCATCTCCACGCTCTACCTCGCCGCCGCCGCGGCGGACAACGAGGGCCACGTCACCGGCAGCGAGCGTTACGACAACAAGCGCGCCCACGCGCTCGCCAGCCTGGAGGAGGCGGGGCTCGCACGCCACGCGGAGATCCGCGCGGGGGACGCCCTGGAGAGCCTGACCGGCGTCGAGGGGCCCCTCGACTTCGTCTTCCTGGACGGCGACAAGTCCGCCTACCGCGAGGTGCTGGACGCGCTCACGCCGCGGCTGCGTACCGGGGCGTGGGTGGTCGCGGACAACCTCGACCACTTCGACGGCGAGCCGGGGGACTTCCGGCACTTCATCACCCATTCGCCGGAGCGGTTCACCACGCGGCTGATCGCCGTGGGGCCGGGCCAGTTCAGCGTCTCCCGGTTCCGGGGGTAGGCCGGCGGGGCGCCGCCCGGACCTGCCCGGGCGGCGCCCATCCAGCCCCGTCAGGGGCGTGAGAAACAACACCATCGATCAAGGGGGTTCAGTGATGGCGTTCAACGCGATCAACAGGTTCCGTGTGTCCGGAGCAAACCGCACCGGTGGCATGTCGCTGTGCATGGCCGCCGCGTGTCTCGCCGGCGGCGAGGCCCTGGCGCAGCAGTCCGGCGGCGAGGTGCCGACGGTGACGGTCACCTC
>NZ_WNXE01000883.1:0-699 GCF_010993615.1 Arhodomonas sp. KWT
CCCGGACAGGCTTTCCACCGTATTAATGAACGGAATTCATTACGGCATCCAATCAATCCCGTCTGGTCGAACAATATTACGGCCTTTATTGTTGTGAACATGCCGGATACGCCATCCAAGCCAACAACTGCCGCCCCCGCCGCACACAAGGGCTGGTACGTTCTGGCCATATTGAGCCTGTTGATGGGGTTCGCCTCGATTTCGACGGATCTGTATCTGCCGGCCATGCCGGCAATCGCGGATGCGCTCGGAGCGGGGGACGGAACGATCGAACTCACCGTCTCGGGCTATCTGGTCGGTTTCAGTCTCACGCAGCTGATCTGGGGTCCGGTGAGTGACCGCTTCGGGCGCCGTGTACCGGTGGCCATCGGCCTGATCCTGTTCGTCATAGGCTCGGCGGGCTGTGCCCTCTCGGACAGTGCGGCGATCATGATCGCCTGGCGGGTCGTGCAGGCCATAGGCGCTTGCGCGAGCGTTGCGCTCTCGCGCGCAATGGTCCGCGATCTGTATGACGGCAATCGGGCGGCGCAGATGATGTCGACCCTGATGACCATCATGGCAATCGCGCCCCTGCTCGGTCCACTCGTCGGCGCCCAGATTGCCGCCTTCGCCGGCTGGCGCGCGATCTTCTGGACACTGGTCGGCATCGGTGCGATCGCGCTGCTCCTGCTGCTGACACTGCCCGAGACACATGCCCCG
>NZ_WNXE01000884.1:0-699 GCF_010993615.1 Arhodomonas sp. KWT
GGGGGATCACTCTTCCTCGTAACGGCTCTCCCACTGGTAGGCGTGGCGGACGATGGTCTCCAGGTCGTCGAAGGCGGGCGTCCAGCCAAGCTCACGGCGCAGCCGGGTGCTGTCCGCCACCAGCGCCGGCGGGTCGCCGGCGCGGCGCGGCGCCTCCTCCACCTCGAACGGGGCACCGTGGACACGCCGCACCGTGTCCACCACCTCGCGCACGCTCGAGCCGTGGCCGTAGCCGCAGTTGTACACCCGTGAGTCACCACCGGCGGCGAGATGGTCGAGGAGCTGGACGTGGGCGCGGGCGAGGTCAACCACGTGGATGTAGTCGCGCACGCAGGTACCGTCCGGCGTGGCGTAGTCGGTGCCGAACACGGACAGCGACGGCCGCCGCCCGAGGGCGGTCTGGCACGCCACCTTGATCAGGTGGGTCGCCGCCGGCGTGGCCTGGCCGATGTGCCCGTCCGGGTGCGCGCCGGCGACGTTGAAGTAGCGCAGGATGCCGTAGCGCAGCGAGGACGCCGCGGCGGCGTCCATGAGCATGCGCTCGCTCATCATCTTGGAGGCACCGTAGGGATTGATCGGCGCGAGTGGCGTGTCCTCGCTGACGAGCTCGGTCTCCGGGATGCCGTAGACCGCCGCCGTCGAGGAGAACACGAACTGCGGCACCCCGGCGGCGGTGACCTCGGTGAGCAGCCCCAGGGT
>NZ_WNXE01000885.1:0-699 GCF_010993615.1 Arhodomonas sp. KWT
GAGTCCACCATCAAGGACTTCGGCGTGATCGCCAACGACAGCGGCTGGGAGCTGGTGGTCGGCGGCAACGGCGGCACCAGGCTGCGCGCCGCCGAGGTCCTCTGCCGGGTCACCGGCCACGAGGCGGTGCTCGAGCACGCCGCGGCCTTCCTGCAGATCTACCGCGAGGAGGCGCACTACCTGGAGCGGACCGCCCACTGGATCGACCGCGTGGGCCTCGACTACGTCCGTTCGCGGGTCGTCGACGACGCCGACGGCCGGCGCCGGGCCCACGAGCGCTTCCTGGAGTCCCAGCGGCACACCCAGGTGGACCCGTGGGCGCCCCGCTCCGACGCCAGCGCCCCGGACCCGGAATTCCGCGCCCTCCGGGCGACGGGCTGAACGCCCGCACCACAGAGGAGACACGAACATGTCAGCAGCCGTCGATACCGGCGAGTGGGTCGCGATCGGCCCCCTCGACGCCATCCCCCGCCGCGGGGCCCGAACGGTGGAGACGCCCGACGGGCCGGTGGCGGTGTTCCGCACCGCCGACGACGCCGTCTTCGCCGTCGCCGACCACTGCCCGCACCAGGGCGGACCGCTGTCCCAGGGCATCGTCTCCGGCGCGGCGGTCTACTGCCCACTGCACGACTGGTGCATCGAGCTCGCCACCGGCCGGGCCCGGGCGCCGGACGAGGGCAGCACGCCCCGCTACCCGGT
>NZ_WNXE01000886.1:0-698 GCF_010993615.1 Arhodomonas sp. KWT
GGCGGCGGGCTTCTCGGGATCTTCACCCTGCATGACCTGCGCCGCGTGGTTGCCGACGGCGGCTCGCTGGAGGCCCGGGTTGACGGGGTGATGAGCGCCGATCCCCGGACCCTCCCGGCGGATGCGCTGGCGTTCGAGGCGGTGATCCTCATGGCCCAGCACCATATCCGGCACATCCCGGTGATGGACGGTGAGCGCATCGTCGGAGTGGTCTCCGAGCGGGACCTGTTCGCGCGCCAGCGGGTGAACGTCGTGCAGGTCATGCGCGCGCTCAACAACGCCGTGGACGTCGCGGGCATCGTCGCGGTCCGCGCCGACATCCCGCCGCTGATCGATGCCCTGCTCGGGCACGGTGCCGGGGTGGACCAGATCACCCGGGTACTGACCCTGCTCAACGACCGTACCGTGGCACGGGTCATCGAGCTGTGCGTGGGCGCTCACGGCGAGCCCGCCGCACCGTTCACCTGGATGGCCTTCGGCAGCGAGGGCCGCGGCGAGCAGACCCTGCACACCGACCAGGACAACGGCATGCTCTTCGATCCCGGCGCCCGTCCGGCGGACGAGGTCCGCGAGGCGCTGCTGCCGCTCGCCCGGGAGATCAACGAGGCCCTGGACCGTTGCGGTTTCGACCTGTGCAAGGGCAACATCATGGCCAGCAACCCGGAGCTGTGCCTGAGTCTGCAGGAGTGGCGGCGGCT
>NZ_WNXE01000887.1:0-698 GCF_010993615.1 Arhodomonas sp. KWT
CGTGACGTCATCGAGGGCGAGTTCCAGCGCAGGGATCCGCGGGACGGGCAGTGAGCGCCCGCTCCCGGACGCCGGGGCGGCTCGCCGCCCTGGCGGATCTGTGTCTCGCGCTGGCCCTGGTGCTCGCCGCGGGCAGTGCCGCGCCGCTGGTCGTCGCCGGGTTCGCGCCGGCGAGCGGGCTGATCGGCGTGGTCGTGGCGCAGGGCGTGGTGATCCTCGCCGGCCTCGCGCTGCTCTGCTACTGGCGCGGGGTCACCTTCACGGGGCTTGGCCTGGTTGCTCCCGGCTGGCGGGACGTGCTGCGCGGCGTACAGCTGCTGGTGGTCGTCTTTGCCGTCAACATTCTGCTGCGGCTGTTCGTCATGCAGCTCTTCCCGGACGCCGTCAGTGGCCAGCTTGCGCGCATCACCGAGCTCGGCAACCGGGTCGCCGGCGGGATAGGCGTGCCCGAGCTCCTGGGCCTGAGCCTGTTTATCGGCCTCTACGAGGAGCTGCTCGCGCGCGGCTTCCTGCTCCAGCGCGCCCGCGCGCTGCTCGGCGGCCTGTGGGGGCCGGTGCTGCTGTCCTCCCTCCTTTTCGGCCTCGGCCACGTCTACCAGGGGGCGTTCGGCGTGATCCAGACCGCCCTCGTCGGTGCCATACTCGCCGTCGCCGTCCTCCGTTACGCCAGCCTCTGGCCCGCCATCATCGCCCACGCG
>NZ_WNXE01000888.1:0-698 GCF_010993615.1 Arhodomonas sp. KWT
CTCTGCCCGGACACCGAGGCGGAGATGGCCGCGCTGGTGAAGACCGCCGTCGAGCTGGGGCTGGTCATCATCCCCCGCGGCGGCGGCACCGGCTACACCGGCGGGGCGGTGCCCATGCACGAGGACTGTGTGGTCATCAACACGGAGAAGCTGGAGGGCGTCGGCGCCGTGGAGCGCCGGACCCTGCCGGGCATGGACAAGCCCGTCGCGACGGTGCGCGCCGAGGCCGGCGTGGTCACCCGCCGTGTCTCCGACCTCGCCCAGAAGCACGGCTATGTCTTCGCCGTCGACCCCACCTCCCAGGACGCCTCGACCATCGGCGGCAACGTCGCCATGAACGCCGGCGGCAAGAAGGCGGTGCTCTGGGGCACGGCGCTGGACAACCTGGCCTCCTGGCGCATGGTCACCCCGGACGCGGAGTGGCTGGACGTGGAGCGCGTGGATCACAACATGGGCAAGATCCACGATCAGGAGACCGTGCGCTTCCGCGTCACCCGGTTTGAGGCGGACGGCGAGACCCGCAAGGGCGAGCCGGAGGAGATCGCCTTCCCGGGCGAGACCTTCCGCAAGGTCGGCCTGGGCAAGGACGTCACGGACAAGTTCCTGAACGGTGTGCCGGGAGTGCAGAAGGAGGGCTGCGACGGGCTGATCACCTCCGCGACCTTCGTGCTCCACGTCATGCCCGAGCACATGCGCAC
>NZ_WNXE01000889.1:0-696 GCF_010993615.1 Arhodomonas sp. KWT
CCGGGCACGCCGGTGATGCCGACCACGTGGGCGCGGCCGGTGCGCCGATACAGCGCCGCCAGGGCGTCCCGGCACTCGCGCTCGCCGCCCTCGGTGCGGGTGATCAGCCGCGCCATGGCCCGGAGATCACCGTCGCACACGCGCTCGGCGAGCGCCTCGGAGGCGATGCGCTCAGCCATCGGTGCCGCTCCCGGCGCGCCGGTTGAGCGTGCGGTAGAGATCGCGGTCGTCGATCACGCGCTTGGCCTTGAAGTCGGTGCGCTCGAAGGTGCCGGGGGAGACCACCTCAATGGCCACGCGCAGGCCGAGCACCCGGTTCAGGGCGGCGGCCGCGGTCTCGCTGAAGCGCTCCATCGCCGGCGCCCCCGCCGACTCCGTGGCCGTGTCCGCCTCCACCTGCACGGCGAGCTCGTCCATCACGCCCTCGCGGGAGACGACGATGCGGTGCTCGCCGCCGTAGCCAGCCAGCTCCGTGAGCACGGCGGCGATCTCGCTGGGGTACACGTTCTCGCCACGGATCTGGAACATGTCGTCGATGCGCCCGTAGATGCCCTGGGGCAGGCGCGGATAGGTCCGGCCGCAGGGGTTGTCCTCCATCACCCAGTGGGTGAGATCGCCGGAGAACAGCCGGATCATGGGCTGGGAGGTGCGCTCCAGGGTGGTGTAGACCGGCGTCCCCTGGCTGCCGTAGGGCAC
>NZ_WNXE01000088.1:0-11929 GCF_010993615.1 Arhodomonas sp. KWT
TGCTCCTGGCAGCCGACATCCCCGAGTCGGAGTTTATCCGGGCCGCTATCCGCGGGGAGCCGGAAAGCCTGGAGCGGAAACGCTATCTGGCCGTTTTCTTCGACGAAGCGGGTGCGTTATATGACCACAGGGCGCTGCGAATTACTGCGCTGGCACAATGCAGCGGAGAGAGCCAGCGGCATGCCAGCCGTCAACACATCGTAGGCGGGCAGCGACAGTCACGCGGGCGGCTCGTCGAGCCACGCGGTCATGGGAGGCTGGACGCCGAGGGCGAGCATGATCAGGGCCACGCCAAGCGACAGGCGTATCGCGATTGCCTCTCCTGCTTGTGGGTGTGTATCCGCTAGGACACCCCGTCGGCTTCGGGCGTGTGTCGCGAGACTCCGTGGCGCACAAACTGTTGCCGAACATGCGAACTGAGGCTCGCAAGAGGCTCCTGGGTCTTGTGTTCGGTCGCTACCACGAGAGCGACTGTAACCGGCGGGAGAGGCGGTAAGCCGGTGGCGGCAGCGGTGATCACTTTCGATGACTCCGGGGCGATGCCACGCATTGGTAATGCTGCCACGCCGAGCCCGGAGACGACGGCGCTCCACACACCTTCGCGGCTCGCACTGGTATAGACCGGCCGCCATCGTAAGTGCTGGCGATCGAGCGCACCGATAGCGCGTGCCCGATAGGCACAGCCCTGGGGAAAACACACCAGCGGCACCGGCTCGTCGGGGAGCCACTGAAGGCCCTCGTGCATCACCCAAACCAGCTCCTCGCGGTAGAGGCGATCCAGTTCCAGCTCCGCCGGCACGTCGTTGTCACAGCGGTTGATGAGCGCGAGGTCCAGCCGGCCCGTCGCGACGTGTTCCTCGAGCTCATCGGAGGCACTGCAGGTCACCTCGAGTTGGACCCGCGGGTGCCGCGCCTGAAAGCGGGCCAGCGCCTGGGAGAGGTCCTGGTGGGCCGCTTCGTCCGATAACCCCAGCCGCACCATACCTGTGAGCCGCGGTGTCCCGAGGGCGGCGGTCGCCTCGCCATGGAGACGAATGAGCTCGCGCGCATACCCAAGCAACGTCTCGCCGAGCGCGGTCAAGCCTCCCACACGTCCCTGCGTGCGCCGTACCAGGCGGTGACCGACGCGCTGCTCCAGGCGCTTGAGCTGCAGGCTGATGGTCGACTGGGTGCGATAGAGCCGCTGACCCGCGCCGGTGAAGCTGCCTTCCTCGGCGATTGCGACGAATACCCGCAGCAGATCGATATCGAGGTCTTTCATAGCAGCGCCTATTGGGTCTGCACATGATGTGCCCTCTGATAATTCATTTTGGCAATTTTGTCCACGCATCTATGGTCGAAAGTGCGTGCCCGTGGCGACCGTGTCCCGTTGACGAGCCTGTGAAAAGGCGGAGGCGACCGCGCGGAAAGGGAGCGCTATGGCGAGCGTACGAGCGACGTTGGAGCGTCCTGAAGATCGGCCCTATCGCTGGTGGGTGCTTGCCGCGGCGATGACCGCGCAGACGACGGCTGCGGTCTCGACTCAGGGTATTGGCGTGCTCGGCGGCTTTATCCAGGCTGATTTTGGTCTCACCAACGCCGGCGTCGGCGCTTTGGCCGGTGTGCTCAATGTCGCCCCCGTGCTCGGCCTGCTGTTCGTCGGCGCGTGGCTCGATCAGGCCGGCGAGCGCCTGGTGATCGGCACGGGCGCGTTTGTCATGGGGCTCAGCATGGCAGCCACGGGTCTGGTTACCGGGCTTGCCGGCTTGTTGGTGTGCCTGCTGTTTGTGGGAGTGGGTTATAGCACCGCTCAGCCAGGTGGCAGTAAGGCGGTCTTCCACTGGTTCGCTCCGCGGGAGCGCGGGTTGGCTATGGGCCTGCGGCAGGCCGGGCTACCGCTTGGCGGCGTGATGGCGGCTGCCCTTTTCCCGGGCATCGCGAATGATCTCGGCTGGCGCTCGGCCTTTCTGGCCGGCGCCGGAGTCGTGCTCGCCGGCGGCGCGTTGTTCTGTCTGGTGTACCACTCGCCCAATCGCGAAGGGCGGGCGGCATTGCCGGTAGGGTCGTCGGATTTTATTCCGATGCGTTCGCACGCGCGTGCACTTCTCGCGTTACCGGCTTTCCGACTTGCAGCGTTCGCCGGCGTGGTGTTGATCACGCTGCAGACCATTGCGTTGATGTTTCTCGCACTCTATTACCGGGACAGCCTGGGAATGCCACTTACATTGGGCGCGGTTCACCTGCTGCTCATGCAGCTTGCCGGCGCGGCGGGGCGTATAGTGCTAGCGGCATTGAGCGATCGTATCGCTCGTGGCCGAACAGTAATGGTGGCGGCGACCGCCGTCGGTTGCCTGACAGGGCTGGTGGCCGTGGGGCTCGTCCCTGCGATAGACCCCGACCCTGTGCTGCTGTACGCAGCTTCGGCCTGGCTCGGCTTTTTCGGGTTTGGCTGGTATGGACCATGGGTAGCATGGATTACCGAGATCAGCCCTCATGAACGCCTCGGCACCACACTTGGCATCGCCATGGCGATCAATCAGATAGCTATCGTGGTGACCCCCATCGTCTTCGGTGCACTGGTTGACGCTGCTGGCGGTTATCGCTTGCCTGGAGCCGTGCTCATGGGGGTGATCGCCATGTACCTGGGCTACGCAAGCCTCGTTGCACCGCGCGTATCGCGTTCCTGAACAAATGGGTTACGAGTCCGTCGCCTGAGCTCGTCGGTCAGCGGTGCAGCCTGCATACGTTGTAGCGGTAGGAGCGTGGTTCAAAGTCAGGCGGGTGGTCGACGTCGCAGAGACCGGCCATGAGCGAGCGCGCTGGGCGTCGGTCACCCGGGTATTCCCCGACCCTTGTACCCGTCGTTGAGATAAGTTCCTCGGCGTGAGCCGACCGACTCGGCAGCCCCCGGATCGCAGCGGTGGAGTCTTTCCTTCCGGTAAACGTGATCGGTTCACTCATTGGCTTCAACGGAACCTCGGTGGGTGCCGAGGAGCAAGCTACGTTTCGACGGAGTTCGTGGAGAACTTCGTCGAGCTCCAAAGGAGCCTCGACGGGATGCCGAGGAGCACCTGCGTATTGGCCGTCCGCGCCGCGCCCTTCATCTCGGCATCGAAGGTACCGACCCCAGCTTTGATCGACTTCTCGAAATCGGCTACGTTCGCCTTGAGAGTGATCTGAACGGTGTTATCGGCCATGAGAAGGAACTCGCATTGGGGTCATTGGGTCGGACGCATCCTCGGATGGTCGGCCTTGGCCTATTTCTTCGCTTTCACTATCTCTCTGCTGGCGGTGGGCCCGGCGCACTGGCTGACAGAAGCGCTCGTGACCCCCATGTGGGCCATTAGCCCCATCGCCGTCTTCATCCATGATTACCTCTGGCCTTTCCTGCTCGGGGCCGTTGCCATGGCGATCCTTGTTGGGATCGTCTTCGCCGTGCTGCGCCTGATCGGCCTCGCCCTCATCCCGCCCCGCCGGCGATAGCCGCGGCGGCCTCACTGGCCGCCGGACTTCCCGGCCTCCGTGATCTCCTCGATCGCCGCCTGGAACAGGGACCACGGATAATCCCCGGCCCCCGGGTGACCGGCCCGCATCACCGCGGCGAGGGAGCGCTCGAAGGCGGCGCCCCGTCGCCGCGCGTGCCCTCGAGGGCGACCTGACCGATCCGTCCGAGCCGATCGCGCATCGCGAAGCTTCAAAGGAGCCTCGGCGGGATGCCGAGGAGCACGGGCCGCGATCCGGGGGCTGCCGTGTCCACCAACCCGATGTCCACGATCAGCACGTGGTCTTCCGTCATGTGGATGACTTCGGCGAGCGGCCCACGAGCGCGCCGTGGCGGCAAGTCGTGGCCGGACGTCCAGGAGCCGCCGGTCGCCCGCGCGGTGGCCGAAGCCGGGGTAGGTGACCTCCTGGCCCGGTCGCTGCCCGATGGTGGCGGGGCCGTCCTTCCGCTCATCGGCACCAAGCCGCAGAAATGCCCCGGAATCCGGTTCCGCCGGCCTCTCGGGCGGATTCGCCGCAATTTCCTTCAATAACAGTTGGAACGTTCAATACGCCGCACCGGCGCTTTGTAAGACTCCTTCCGCAATACCCCGGGCCAAATGGCCCACGCGCACCGGATGATCTGCCCGCGGACGACACCGACAGACTGCGTAGCGGGGGAGGCCATCGCGTCGAGTCCAGCCCGAGGGCGGACCCCGCGCCGGCGCCCCCTTCGCGGGAGCTGAAGCCGAGATTTGTGGAAACTAGGAGTGGACATGGATAGAGAGACGAACGCCTCTCGGCGCCGTACTCGCCGCAACCATCGCCTGAACGGCCTGCTGATGGGATGCGTGACACTCGTTGTCGCGTCAGCGGGCGCCCACGCCCAGGAGGCCTCCGAAACGGAGGGTGAGGTCTATCGGCTCTCGCCGATCCTCGTCGACAGCGCCGTGCAGCCGGACGACGACGCGAACTCGATCGTCGCCCATGAGCTCTGGGTCGGGGGCAAGGTCGCGACCAGCGTTCTGGATACGCCGGCCTCGGTGTCCGTGATCACCGAAAAGGAGATCGAGGAGCGTAACGCCGAGACCGTCGAGGAGGTGCTGAACTACACGCCCGGCATCATCACCGACTACTACGGTGGTGACGACCGCAACGACTATTTCCTGGTGCGCGGGTTCCAGGCCTCGACCTATCGCGACGGCATGACCCTGGGCTCGATGCGCGGTGTGCGCGAGGAGCCCTACGCCTTCGAGCGCGTCGAGGTCCTGAAGGGGGCCAACTCGACCCTGTTCGGGCCCTCCGATCCCGGTGGATCGGTGAACTACGTGAGCAAGACGCCCAAGTTCGAGCGCTTCGGCGAAGGCTACGTCCAGGGCGGTTCCTTCGACCATCGCGAGGCCGGTTTCGACCTCGGGGACACGCTGAACGAGACGTCCACGCTGGCCTTCCGGCTCACGGGCAAGGTCAAGGACAGCGAGCTCGAATACGACCATTCACGCGACGACGAGAAGTTCGTGATGGGCAGCCTGACCTGGGAGCCGAGCATCGACACCTCGTTGACCGTCGTCGCCGACTACCTCAAGCGGGAGAGCACCCCCAACAGCGGCGGCTACCCCCTGGACCGCGAGTACGATCGCAGCCGGTTCTTCGGCGAACCCGGCTTCAACTACCACGACGTGGAACGCGGGACCGTTTCCGCGATGTTCGAGCACGACTTCGGCGGCGGGCTGTCCGTGCGGGCCAACGCGCGCTACAGCGATCTGACCGACGACTCCGGTTACGTCTACCTCTATGACTTCGCGGGCCGGACCGGCGACGTCCTGTCCCGCTACTATTTCGGCGGCGACTCGTCAGCCGAGGAGGTGATCGGCAACACGATGCTGCAGTACGACGCCAGCGTCGGCCCGGTGGACAGCAGCACGCTGGCCGGCGTCGAGTATCGCGACGCCTCGTCGGACTCGAATTCGTTCTACGGCCTGGCCTCGTCGATCGACGTCTCGGATCCCGTCTACTCCGGCGGCCCCAGCAGCACGTCCCCCTACCGGGAAGAGGACACCGACTACGAGGCCAAATCCCTGTTCCTTCAGCAGAACCTGTCGTTCTACGACCGGGTGATCGTGACCGGCGGCGTGCGCCATGACTGGCTGGACCTGGAGAGCTCCGGCCAGGAATCCGGCGCTGCCTTCGATGACAGCGACGACTTCTCCGAGTCCTCCTTCCGGGGCGCGCTGACCTACAAGGTCACCGACGAGATCTCGAGCTACGTGAGCTACGTCGAATCTGTCGCACCGCCGCAGGTCGGCGTCGAGCCCGAGCGGGGCGAGCAGTACGAGCTGGGCGTGAAGTATCGGCCCTCGGGGATTAACGCGATGTTCACCGCGTCCGTGTTCGACCTGACCAAGAAGGACATAACGGTCGCGGTGGTGCAGGACAACGGCGCCATCGAGCGGGAGCTGATCGGCGAGAGCCGGGTCCGCGGCTTCGAGATCGAGGGCAAGGCCGAACTCACCGAGAATCTCAGCCTGCTCGGCGGCTACAGCTATCTGGACACCGAGGTGATCGAGTCGGGTCCGGTGCGCGGCGAGGACGTCGAGGGCAACGAGTTCGCCTCGGTGCCGAATCACCTGGCATCGATCCGCGCGAGGTACGTGGTGCCCGTATCCGGGCTGCGCGGAGACCTGTCCCTCGGGGCGGGGGCCCGCTTCGTCGGCTCCTACTACTTCAACCAGCAGAACAGCAACGGCCAGAGCGACTCGACAGTCCTGTTCGACGCGTCGGCCGGCTACGACGTGACGGAGAACGTCGACCTCCGCGTCGATGTCTCGAACCTGCTGGACGAACAGCATGTCGTGGGCAGCGGCACCGCCAACTACTACAACCCCGGCCGCACCATCATGGCGTCTCTGCGCTACAACTGGTGACCTCCCGGGCGGCCGGTTCCTGCCCGCAGCGATGCGGGCGGGACATTCCGTTCCGGTCTCGCCCGATACCCCGGCACGGGGCGTGCCGGCTCGTGCGAATCGTGGCGGTCAGCCGATTTGGTGGGCACGCCGCCACGCGGCCGGTGTCTCGCCCTCGACCTGGTGGAAGACCCGGGTCAGGTGTGCCTGGTCCGAGAAGCCGAGCCGGTCGGCGATCTCCGAGATGCTGCGCTCACCCTCGCCCAGCAGGGTCTTCGCCAGATCGATGCGCTGCCGCGACTGCCATTGCAGCGGTGTCATGCCGGCGGTGTTCCTGAACACACGGGAGAACCAGCTTTCGGACAGGCCCACGGCCTCGGCCATCTCGGCGACCGTCAGGCGCCGTCCGCCCCCGGCCTCGAACGTGGTGATGATCCTGCGCATCTGTGCGCGCGTGAGCCGGCCTTCCGCGCGTTGCGTGCGCCTTTCCCTCAGGTCGAGCACGCCGGTGACCAGGCTCGCGGCGAGACTCTCCGCGTAGAGGTCGTGGTGTTCCGGCATCGTGACTTCGTCGACCATCAGTTGCGCCAGCCTCTCAAGGCCGCACGTCTTCTCCACCTCGGCGGGGCGGCGAAGGATCCCCAGTGCGGCGGCGCGCCCCAGCGACGGTGCGAGAAGGTTCACCATCTTCTGCGGATTCAGATGAATGTCCAGATGAGAGAAGGACAGAGGCGAGGTGAACGACGTCCACATGGGCGTCCCGGCGGGAACGTAGAACGCGCGTGCCATGGGCCGGCCCGTGCGCCTGACCGCACCCTTCCGCTCGGCCACCCGGATCGAGGAGACGTCCGAGAAGAAGATGCTGATCCGCGGGTTGGCAGAGAGGTAGTAGCCCCTGCCGCCCGCCTCGCCCTCCGCCTCCCAGAAGGCGCCGATCAGCCCGTCGAGCCTCCGGCACCTGAGCGGAGCGGTGGGATGGATCCCTTCCGTCCGCCCGGTGAACTGGTGGTGATAGCTCATCTGCGTCCTGCCCCGCGCGATCGGATCCTGCCGCCGGCGGCGCCGGACCGTGCGTCGCGGACCGTCAGGCCCGGACGCGGACCCTGCCGGAGTGGCGGGCAAGACCGCTGCGTGCGCCGTTTTCTATGTCGTCTGCAAGACGCTTCGGAAACCCCTGCCGGGCATCGAAGCACGCTTGCGAAACGGAAATTGTATGCAAATGAGACGCATTTTTAAACATTCGTGATCGGCCGTTGTGGGTGCTGCGTGGCCAGTGCCGTCGAGACGTCTAGTGTCATTCGTCTCTGGAGACCCGCATCCGCCGCGAGCGCTTCCCGGCCTAGGTCGTGACGGTCAAGCCGTGGACGTATACCGTCTCCGTCTCCTTGACGTGATGGCAACCTCTCACACAGGGCTCGCACGGAAAGTCCGGGTTGCAGCACCCTCCCAATGTAGGTCGGCTGCTCAAGGCAGCCGACACTCTCGGAATAGCCGTCTAAACGGAGCCTCGGCGGGATGCCGAGGAGCACCCGCAGACGCAGTATACCCAGCTCCCGTACAGCGAGCGGCTTCAAAGGAGCCTCGGCGGGATGCCGAGGAGCACAGCGGCAGCGCCAGTGCGGGCGACCAGGCGGCCAAGCTTCAAAGGAGCCTCGGCGGGATGCCGAGGAGCACAAGGTAGCTCCGGAGCGCGCTTTCGTTTTGCCCCGTGCTTCAAAGGAGCCTCGGCGGGATGCCGAGGAGCACGGCTGCGGAAGAGACGCGCAGGCGGTGAGCAAGAGCGCGCTTCAAAGGAGCCTCGGCGGGATGCCGAGGAGCACTATTTTCATAGTCACTCCGTAAGTAGGGCGCAACATAAGCTTCAAAGGAGCCTCGGCGGGATGCCGAGGAGCACCAGATAGTTAGCCGTTCCTGCGGAGCGGCTTTTCTAGCTTCAAAGGAGCCTCGGCGGGATGCCGAGGAGCACTCTGCACCTGTGGGGCGAGGCCAAGTGGGCACAGCTGGCTTCAAAGGAGCCTCGGCGGGATGCCGAGGAGCACGGTGGGACCGGTGAGACTTGAACTCACAACCAATGGCTTGCTTCAAAGGAGCCTCGGCGGGATGCCGAGGAGCACCCAGACGACCCGCTCCTGATCGTCGACGTCGCCGCCCAGCTTCAAAGGAGCCTCGGCGGGATGCCGAGGAGCACGATGAGTTTGATGAATACAACGAAGGTGAAGATACAGCTTCAAAGGAGCCTCGGCGGGATGCCGAGGAGCACCCGACGGCGACAACGTGTATTACATCGGCGATACGAAGGAGCTTCAAAGGAGCCTCGGCGGGATGCCGAGGAGCACCCCAAAGCACTCGCGCTCCACGTACAAATCCGCGTCGCTTCAAAGGAGCCTCGGCGGGATGCCGAGGAGCACACCCCTTCGCGAGCATGTAGCTCTGCATGAGGAGCTTGCTTCAAAGGAGCCTCGGCGGGATGCCGAGGAGCACCCGACTCGAAGTCGGTGCAGCTCATGGAGCTGTGCGGGCTTCAAAGGAGCCTCGGCGGGATGCCGAGGAGCACTCCAGCGCAGCGATATCGACCTTGGATGCCAGGTCGCTTCAAAGGAGCCTCGGCGGGATGCCGAGGAGCACCGGCTTCCCAGCGCTGTCTCCCACCAATGGCGCGGCGCTTCAAAGGAGCCTCGGCGGGATGCCGAGGAGCACTCCGCAGCGGCTACTCGGCCACACGACGCGCCGACGCTTCAAAGGAGCCTCGGCGGGATGCCGAGGAGCACCGAGCTTGTCCGCCAAATGCCGCGCCAGCGTCGCGTGCTTCAAAGGAGCCTCGGCGGGATGCCGAGGAGCACCCAAAGTAGTTCTCCGCTAAAGCATCGAACGTCATAGCAGGCTTCAAAGGAGCCTCGGCGGGATGCCGAGGAGCACCTCCTCAGCGCAGGATAGCAAATGGCGAACACGGTCGCTTCAAAGGAGCCTCGGCGGGATGCCGAGGAGCACGCGCACGATCAATGCGCTGCGGCGCTGGGCAATCGCGTGCTTCAAAGGAGCCTCGGCGGGATGCCGAGGAGCACCTTCTGGAAATCGGCATCCAGCCGTTCGCGGAGCGCGCGGCTTCAAAGGAGCCTCGGCGGGATGCCGAGGAGCACCTACCGCCAGCGCGTGTTCCGGCTGAGCGAGAAGAAGGCTTCAAAGGAGCCTCGGCGGGATGCCGAGGAGCACGAAGCGTGTTTCTTAGCTATAGATAAAAGTTTCTTAGGCTTCAAAGGAGCCTCGGCGGGATGCCGAGGAGCACAATGCCCCGGGGTAAACCGCCGTCTCCGTGAACCCCGCTTCAAAGGAGCCTCGGCGGGATGCCGAGGAGCACCCGCCCGGGCGTCACTGCGAGTGCCCCGCGGGAACGTGCTTCAAAGGAGCCTCGGCGGGATGCCGAGGAGCACATCCGTGCTCGCACAGCGGCTTGCGCAGCGCGACGCGGCTTCAAAGGAGCCTCGGCGGGATGCCGAGGAGCACGTGGCTGGCGAGGAAGTCGAGCCACTCGCGCACCGGGCTTCAAAGGAGCCTCGGCGGGATGCCGAGGAGCACAACACTGAAACCATTGAACTGCCCGAGGTAGACGACGCTTCAAAGGAGCCTCGGCGGGATGCCGAGGAGCACCGCAATAGCGCCAAGGAATAAGGAATTAAGGGCTTATGCTTCAAAGGAGCCTCGGCGGGATGCCGAGGAGCACCTGAACCGGGCCGCCAGCTCCGCCGATCGCGCCGCCGAGCTTCAAAGGAGCCTCGGCGGGATGCCGAGGAGCACATGAGGGCAGCGAACGCCATCACCGATCAGCGCGGGCAGCTTCAAAGGAGCCTCGGCGGGATGCCGAGGAGCACCCGGCCATGACCGGGAAACTGGACGTCGGTGCATCGCGGCTTCAAAGGAGCCTCGGCGGGATGCCGAGGAGCACATAAACGTAGGCAGAGCAAAGCTAGAGATATCGATGGCTTCAAAGGAGCCTCGGCGGGATGCCGAGGAGCACACGGCGGTTGTGTAGTCCGCGGCAGATACGACGCCGCTTCAAAGGAGCCTCGGCGGGATGCCGAGGAGCACGATGCGGCGCAAATCCTCCATGCTGCCGGTGGATTCTTGCTTCAAAGGAGCCTCGGCGGGATGCCGAGGAGCACGCTGGACGAGGCCCGCGATCTGGCCGGTGTGCCGTTCGGCTTCAAAGGAGCCTCGGCGGGATGCCGAGGAGCACGCCGAGACTGCCCCGCGCCAAGACGGACCAGGCCGGAGCTTCAAAGGAGCCTCGGCGGGATGCCGAGGAGCACCTCGGGCGAGCCAGATCAACTGGGACGCCTGGGCGCGGCTTCAAAGGAGCCTCGGCGGGATGCCGAGGAGCACAGCGCGCACGTGAACGCTACATCGAGGACGCCGAGCTGCTTCAAAGGAGCCTCGGCGGGATGCCGAGGAGCACTCGGGTGAAGCGGGAGGCGATGGCTTGCGATGTAGGGCTTCAAAGGAGCCTCGGCGGGATGCCGAGGAGCACGTCGTCGGCGACCCAGTGCACCGCCGGCGTGCGCAGGCTTCAAAGGAGCCTCGGCGGGATGCCGAGGAGCACATGCCTCCGTTTTGTATTTATTTAAAGGATTTAACGAGCTTCAAAGGAGCCTCGGCGGGATGCCGAGGAGCACTTCTTCTCCGACCTGGAGGAGCCGAACAAGATGGACGAGCTTCAAAGGAGCCTCGGCGGGATGCCGAGGAGCACATCAACAATGATAGTTCCTCGCCCCATATACACCCCGCTTCAAAGGAGCCTCGGCGGGATGCCGAGGAGCACGCGTCGGAATCTCCCCAAGCGCGTCTTCGATCGTCTCGCTTCAAAGGAGCCTCGGCGGGATGCCGAGGAGCACGGCACTTCACGGACGAGCTCCCGAACCTGAAAGACACCCAGCTTCAAAGGAGCCTCGGCGGGATGCCGAGGAGCACCCGCTCCATGCGGGATGCGCACCTTATGACTCGAGCGGCTTCAAAGGAGCCTCGGCGGGATGCCGAGGAGCACGCGACATGGATGCGCTCACCGGCAGCATCAAGGGGATGAGGCTTCAAAGGAGCCTCGGCGGGATGCCGAGGAGCACTTCTTCGCCATCACTGCCTCCGCTTGGTGGTTGGTCTGCGCTTCAAAGGAGCCTCGGCGGGATGCCGAGGAGCACCCGGTCCAGGAGCCGGCGGAATCCGGCGACGACCTCGCTTCAAAGGAGCCTCGGCGGGATGCCGAGGAGCACGTAATAGCAGGCCCCGGCAGGGTTAAGATAGTTCATTCTGCTTCAAAGGAGCCTCGGCGGGATGCCGAGGAGCACCGAGAGGGCAGGGGAGGAGCCACGACCGCGCCCCTGGGCTTCAAAGGAGCCTCGGCGGGATGCCGAGGAGCACGTGATCCCGGTGTACAGCCACTGGCGGCGGTCTGGGCGGCTTCAAAGGAGCCTCGGCGGGATGCCGAGGAGCACCAGCGTGGTGGAGTTCGACGAGAGCCGCGTCTACCCGAGCTTCAAAGGAGCCTCGGCGGGATGCCGAGGAGCACACAACCTGGGTTC